>DASYCR010000759.1:0-8259 GCA_036500095.1 Polyangiaceae bacterium | reverse complement strand
CGCGGAACAAACTGAGCAGCTCCACGGATTCGCACAGCACGCCGCCGGCGCTTTCGAGCAGGTCGATCACGCTTCCAGCGAGCACGTCGTCCCGCACGACCAGCGAGAGATCGCGCGTGGCGGCGGGCAAGCGCGGGATGGCCGAGAACTGCGGTGTCTTCGGGGATAGCGTCTCGAGTGTGTCGAGGCCGAGCTCGATCACTTGCGCTGCGCCGCCGAGGTCCAGGGCATCGACCAGATCGGGGTGAAGTGGTCCGAACATGCCGACGCGCAAGCCGTCTACGCGGATTTCGGCGGCGGCACGCGGATGCAAGTGACGGGTATCGTGCGCGGCGCCAAGAAAGTGCACGCTCGCGTGCCGGCCAGTAACTCGCTCCACCAACTCGAGCGCGAGGCCCTTCGTGTCGTAAACGTCGAGCTCCGCCGGTTTGAGCGCGAGATACTCGTCACGTGGTCCGGCGAGGATGGCCGAGAATCGGAGCTCCTCGCTGGGCAGGGCCATGACGTCTCCTTCTGCGCGAGGGCGCGCGCCGGCTCGCGTTTCGCGCACGACCGACGAGAAGCAGGAACCGATACCGAACAGACGCACGCGCGCTTCCCCGTGCCGTCGCGCGCGGCGCAGGGCGTCGCACAGGCCCGGTAGCAGGCTCGTGCGCATCACGCTGCGCTCTTCACCGAGCGGGTTTGCCAGCACGATGCTCGGTTCGGGCGCGAATACGGCGGCCAAATCCGCCCGCGAAACGAAGGCGTAGGTCACGGCCTCCGACAGGCCGAGCTCGACGGCCGCAGTCGCGATGGCGCGCTGCAGCTTGCCGGCGTTGCGCGGAGTCTGCGGGGCGATCGCCGGCAAACGCGCCGGAATCGCGTCGAGACCGCGCACGCGCACGACCTCTTCTATCAGGTCGACTTCGCGCGTGACGTCCGGTCGATAGGAGACCGCGCGCAGCACGGCCTGGTCGCTCTGCGCGTCAAACACGGGAAAGCCGAGTCGCTCGAGGATGGCGAGCGCTTCCGTGAACGGCACTGTGACGCCGAGCAAGGCGTCGAGTCGCGCGCCGCGCAGCGTGATCTTCGGAAGCTCGGTTTCGGCTGCGCGCGCGTGAAGCGCGCCGCTTACGACGCTGCCGCTGCACAGTTCGGCGATCAAAGATTTCGCGCGCTCGAGCACGGCGGGCACCGCCGCAAAATCGACGCCGCGTTCGAAGCGGTGGCTCGACTCCGTGTGCATGCTGTGACGGCGCGCGGTGCGGCGCACGCCGCGCGGCGTGAAGTACGCGCACTCGAGCAACACGCGCTTCGTGCTCGGGCGGATCTCGCTCTGCTGTCCGCCCATCACGCCGGCCAGCGCGCTCGGACCCTGTGCATCGGCGATCACCAAATCGTCGGCGTCGAGCGTGCGGGGCGTGCCGTCGAGGGTCGTGAACGGCTCGCCGGCGACCGCGCGCCGGACGATGATTTGCGCGCCGGCCACGTGATCCAGGTCGAAGGCGTGCAGCGGCTGCCCGTACTCCAAGAGCAGCAAGTTGGTCACGTCCACCACGTTGGAGATCGGCCGCACGCCGAGCCGCGCGAGACGCCAGCGCAGCCAGGCGGGCGACTCGGCGACCGTCACGTCGAGCACAGCGCCTGCCGCGTAGTGTGGGCAGCGCTCGAGGTCGCGGTTGTCTACCTTGACCAAGCTCGCAAGCTCGACGCTCGCTCGCCGTTCGGCGGGAGCGGCGATCGGCAGCGCGAAGGGCAGGCCGTAGAGTGCGCTGAGCTCGCGCGCGAGCCCCACGTGCCCGAGCGCGTCCGGGCGATTGGGTGTGATGTCGAGCTCGTACAGCGTGTCGAGCACGCCGGGAAACACGTCTACGAAGCGCGTGCCCGGTTTGGCGACCTCGGGCGGCAGGATCAAAATGCCGGGCGCGGTTTCGGCGAGGCCGAGCTCGCTCTCGCTGCACAGCATGCCTTCGCTGAGCACGCCGCCTATCTCACGCGGCGTGAGCGGTCCGTCCATGCCAGGCAAGCGCGCGCCGAGCGGCGCGAGCACGACGAGCCCGCCCGGGTCCGGGACGTTGCTCGCCCCACACACGACGCGCTGCTCGCCCGCGCCGTAGTCGACCGTGACGAGGCTCAAGTTCGCGCGCTTTGGGTGCGGCTCCTTGGCAAGCACGCGCACGACCACGAGCTCTCCTAGCTCCGCGCCGACCTCCTGCACGCCGTCGACCGCGATGCCAGCCGCCGCAAAACGCGTCGCGACCTCCGCGGGGCTCGCGGACAGCGCGGGAAGCAGCTCTTTCAGCCAGTTGTAGGAAGCGCGCATGAGAGCCGCGCTTTTAGCACGGCCCCATGGGCATCTGCCTCAACTTGACGGGTCGGCGACTACGGATGCGGCTTGCCGCCGCCGAAGTGCATGGCGTTCGGGTGATCGGCGTCGCTCGAACCGGGCTTCTTCTCTTCCGATTTCGCGAACTTCTTCGGTTCAGCCGTGGCCCAATCCGCCGCCCAGGAGCTCACGCTCCAGATTTGATCGCTGCCGGTCGCGAGCGCCCAGCGGCTCGTGCCTTCCGCGGTCGCGCCAATCTTGAGCTCGCGCTTGGCGCCGTCCTTGAGCGCGAGCGTGACCGTCGCGACTGGCTTGTCCAAACCCACGTCGGCCGCCGTCTTACCTTTTTCGGCGAAGTTGTCGGCGCTGAGCGCCTTGTAGGCGCGCAGCATGTCCTTCACCTTCGACTCGTCGAAGTCTTTCAGCGCCTCGACCTTGCCCTTCGGCTTCTTGAATTTGGCGTCCCACTTGTCGCCGTTTAGCGTGAAAGCGAAGTTGCCGTTCTCGTTGTCGATGTTGACGCTGGCGACCTGCGTGTCTTCGAACTTGAAGATCGTCATGTCGCGCCAGCCCTTGGCATCGCGTGCGTACAGGTAACTCGAGTAGCCCTTGACGGCGTACACGCCGTCCTTGCCGGCGATGCGCGTCATCTGCCCGCGACCGCCGCTCTCGCCGAAATACAAGTCGAGCACCGTGGTGCCGCCCTTGGAGAACACGGCGTGCAGCGCCTTCTCGTCGCTGACCCCGAGCTTGTCGTAGGCATTCTTGGTGCTGTCGATCACTTCCCCGACCTTGAGTGATTTCAGGTTGTCGAGCAGCGACTTGACGTTGGCCTGATTGGCGGTCGCTTCGACCGGCTTCATCAGCGCCCAATCTTCACCCTTCTTGTCGAGCTCGATATCCATCGGGGCGCCCGCGTCGGCGCCGCCGCCTTTGGTGATCACGATTTTGTCGATCGCCTTGACGTCTTCTTCGCCGACTTCGATCTTGGGCAGTTCGGCGGCGCGGCCCGCCACGCTGTAGGACTGCGCTTCCTCCTTGTCCTTCTTGCTTTGGAGCGCGAGCAGCCCGCCGAGCGCGACCAGGACGCCGAGAGAGATGTAGAGCTTGTGTTCGGTGCTGAGTGCCATGGGATCCTACCTGGATGTCTGAAGAGCGCTGGGGCCAGAGCCCCAGCCAGATTCGACCTTTGGGTCTTGGGAGAAAAGATCACGATCGGCAGGAGCAAGAATGGCCCCTACGACAAACCGGCGAGACCGGGCGCGCGTGGTCATCCGTTTGGAATAGACGCGAGACGCTGACACTTGCGACTCCGCAGGACGGTTGAAGGAAATGTGGCGCATTCGTAAAACGGATAATCCCTACACCTTGATTAGGTCCCGATGCGTTTGGCGGCTGCGCCAACGCCAGAGTCCGAATGCGGCGAACGCCGCGGGCATGGCGAGCGTGAGCCACCATTGCACGCTGACCTGCAGGTTCTTGCGCGCCGCCTTGTATTCCTCGTCCTTGCGCTTTTGCTCGGCCTCGTCGTCTTCGGCCTTGTATTTCGGCTTGCTGAGGCTGTTGTAGCTGAGGTTCGGATCGGCGAGGAGCTTCGCGCTGGTGGCGACCAGATCCGCGTCGCCTGCCATCCAATCGAGCGTGTTCTTGAGGGACAAGATGGTGCCCGTGAGAAATTTCTGCGCGTAAGGTTGCGCCAGCATCAAGAGCTGCTGATCGCCGCCGACCGCGCCGAACATCTGGAACTGGCCGCCGAGCTCGGGGCCGTTGCCGGCATAGGCGAACGGGTTGGTTAGGAACTCGCTCGACGACACGACCAGCACGCGCGACTCCGTGGGCGCCCGCTCGGGCGGCGCGATGCCTTCGCCCGGGTTACCGGCGAAGGCGCTCTTCAGATTACCGATCGCGGTGGCCGCGATGATGCGCTGCTCTTGCGGCGGCTTCGGGCGCCACTGCTCGTGCGGCTTCACGTCGATCGAGTCCGAGGTATCGACGCTGGTCGCCGGCGTGGTGCGCGCGACGGCCGCGACCTTGACGTCCGGGGGCTGCTTGCCTTTGTCGAGCTCGAGGCTCGAGGGGAACGGGAAGATCAGCTCGTCCAACCGGAAAAAACCCGGGAATTTGGTGTCGAGCAGGCGATCGTTGTCGTCGTCGAGGCGCTTGTCGTCGACCACGTGCGCGATCGCCGGGTCGCGAATCCAAGCCAGGCCGCTCTGGGTCTGCACCGGCAAGCGGAACTGAGCGCCGTAATCGAGCACGGCGTTCTTGTTCATCTTGATGCCGTAGCCGCCGAGCAGCTTGTCGAGCCCGTGCAGGTTCAAGCTCGCGTTCATGGTCGCGTCGTTCGCCTTCAGCGAAACTGCCGAGGCGTACACCGCGAGCGCCTTGCCGCCGAGCATCAAGAACTCGTCCACGCGACGTAGCTCCTTTTCCGTGTAGTCCTTCTGCGGCTGCGTGATGATCAGCCCGACGAGATCCTTGTCGATCGCGTTCGCGCCGTCCTTCAGGTCGACTTCTTCCAACTTGTAGAAGGGGAACGCCTGCTCGAGGATGCTCTGCATGCTCGGGCCGCCGCCCTTGCCCTGCTTCGGGATCAGGTTCGCGTCGGAGAGCTTGTACTCGTCCTTGCCGGTGATCACGCCGATGCGGTGCTTGATGTTGTCGGCTTTGTCGCGAATCTCCCGGATCTTGTTGGTGATCCAGAACTCGAGCCCGTCGGCCTGTTGAATCTGCGGGATGACGCCCTTCTCGCTGCCGTACTTGAAGACGAGGCCCATGTAGCCCTGGGTGATCGAGGCCTGGTCGTCACCGGTGGCGCTCGCCTCGCCGAACGGCGTCTCTTGCAGGCCGGCCTCCTTGGCCTGTTGCCGTAGCTCGTCCGTATTCGGCTCGATGATCGTGAATTTGAACTTGCCGCCGCCCGCCCGCTCGTACTCTTTGAGCAGATCGGTGAGGTCGCGCACGAACACGTCGAGCTGCGGGAGGCCAGTCTTCACGTAAGCGTCGACTTGGAGCGTGCCGTTGAGGCTCTTCAGCAAGCGGCCGCTGCCGACCGAGAGCGTGTAGCGCTCGTTCTTGGTCGTGTCCCAGCGCTTGTACGCCTTGGACCCGAGCACGTTCGCGACCACCACGATCGCCACGATCACGAGCAGGTAGATGCCGGTTTGAGCTGCGGCTTTCCGCCGTTGTTCTTGCGTTGCCATGAATCACGCCCACTTTCGGCGCTCGAGCGCCCGAAACGCCACCACCAGCGCGAGCCCGGTGACGGAGAGGAAGAACACCACGTCGCGCGTGTCGACGAGGCCGCGCCAGAAGCCGTTCAGGCGCGATTGAAAGCTGATGTAGCTGAGGACCACGCCGGCGGTGCCGCCGGCCTTGTTGGCCAGGTCACCGAGCAGCCAGAGCGCGCCCAGCACGAAGAACGTGATGAAGAACGCGACTGCTTGGCTCTCCGTGAGCGCGCTGATCAAGAGGCCCACCGCGACGCTCGCCGCGCTGAACAAGATCAGGCCGAAGTAGCCGCTCGTGACCGGGCCCGCGTCCAGCGGCCCGAGGTTCCACGGCCATTTGAACATGGCGATCGGGTAGGCCAGCGTGGCCAAGACGAACACCAGCACCAGGCCGAGCGCGCCGAAGTACTTGCCGAGCACGACGTCGCTGTCCTTGACCGGCAACGTGATCAGCATCTCGAGCGTGCCGCTGCGCCGCTCCTCGGCGATCAGACGCATGGTGACGACGGGCACGATCAAGAACGACAGGCCCATCGGCGTGTACTCGAACAGACGCGACACGGTCGCGCGGTCGACCTGCCAGAAGCCGCCGCCCCACATGAAGTACAAGAGCCCGAGCGCTAGAAAGCTCAGGCAAATCACGACGTAGGCGAGCGGGGAGTCGAAGTAAGCGCGAAATTCACGCTTGGCGATGATCAACATGGGCGACATGGCTCAGCCCTTCTCCTTGGATTTGGCGTTGTCCGCCGCGTCTTCGTCGTCTTCGTCGTCATCCTCGTCCTCGTCGTCATCCTCGTCCTCGTCGTCATCTTCGTCGGACGCGGAGCCGCTCTTGGCCGTCGCCTTTTCGTCTTCGCCCTCGTCGTCATCCTCGTCTTCGTCTTCGGCGGCCCAGCCGGCGCCGCGATCGAGCTTCTCGTCGCCGCGTGTCAGATCGCGGAACACCGCGTCGAGGCTCTGCGCGTCGCGACGGAGCTCGAGCAGCGTCCAGCCCTTGGCCACCATCAGCCGGAAGATTTCGGCGCGCAGATCGGAGTCCTGAGCACCGATCAGCTCGAATTTGTGGGCCTTCTCGTCCGTGGGCAGCTCCCGTACGCTCTTGACGCCGGAGAGGCGCTCGAGCGCGTCCTGCACTTCCTTCACGCCGGGAGCCTTGTTGCCGGCCTCCGCGCGCGTTTCGTCGATGCTGACCACGTAGCGAACACGTCCGGTCTTGCCGCGGATCTCGTCGAGCGGCCCGTCGGCGACCACGCGGCCCTTGCTGACGATGATCGCGCGGGCGCACGACTCTTCGACCTCGGCGAGGTTGTGGGTCGACAGCAAGATCGTGCGATCTTTGCCGATTTCTTTGATGTAGCGGAGCACCTCCGCTTTCTCGTTCGGATCGAGATCGCTCGTCGGCTCGTCCAGGATCAGAATCGGTGGGTCGTGGATCAGTGCTTGGCCGAGACCCACGCGCTGCCGATAGCCGTGAGAAAGCGTGGAGATGTCCTTGCCGAGGGATTGGGCAAGCCCGCACACTTCGACCACCTTCTTCAGGCGCTTTTTGAAGGTCGCGTCGTCGAGCCCGCGGATTTCCGCGGCGAACTTCAGGTAATCCCACACGGTCATGTCCGTGTAGAGGGGCGCGCGTTGCGGCAGGTAGCCGAGCGAGCGGCGCACTTCGAGCGGACTGTCGAAGACGTCGTTGCCGTTCACCTTCGCCGAACCGTTGGTCGGCGAGATGAAGCACGTGAGAATGCGCATCGTCGTCGACTTGCCGGCGCCGTTCGGGCCGAGAAAGCCGACCACTTCACCGCGCTTGACCTCGAAATTGACTTTATCCAGGGCGCGGACCACGCCGAAACGCTTCGAGAGCCCGCTTGCTTGGATCATGACGTCGGTTGCCATCCGACCTCCGTTTCAAAATCCCAAAATTGTGGGAAAACCGTGCTTTTTTGGTGCGCCTCGCCAGGACCCGCAGGCGCGAAGCCGCGGCATCCTAGCGGTGACGGGATCACTGTCAACTCGGTCTCGCTGCTCGAGGCCGAGCCCGATTCCGAATGCAATCGGTACCGCTCGAACCATCGGAATTGGCGCTTATTCCTGATCACCTACGTGAGAATGCCTGCGCCGGCTATTCGGCCTAGAAGTCCCGGGGCAAAATGGCGCTGAGGCGCGAACGGCGCAGGGCTCGCGCTTACTGAAGCGAGTCACGCTGAGCCGCCTCGCGGGCGGCTCACTTCACGCTGGGGCCGCCGTTGCTGGACAGCTTCGAGGTCTTGCCGTTGAGCCCCGCGCTGCGCTCGAGCTGAGCCAAGCGCCCCAGCACCTCCGCGTGCAGGTGATCGACCTTCTCGTGTAGATGCCCGATCTCGAGCTCGGCCTTCAAGTTCACCTGGTACTCGATGTCGTTGCGCACGCGGTCGCGCGCGACTTGCCGGTTCTGACTCAAGAGCACGAACACGGACAGGATGATCGCCTCGAGTGAAACGACCATCGTCAACAAGCCGAACGGAAACGGATCGAAGCCGCCGATCGACGTGTGCTCGATCGGGCCTACGTTGAGGATGATCCAGATGAAGAAGATCCCGCAATGGATGAACAGGAACGGCAAGCTGCCGCTGAACTCCGAGATCCAATCGGCGACCTTCATCACTCGCGTACGCTTGTCCTCGGTCTCCTCGTTGATATCGCGCGACACGCTGTGACGGAGGAGCTTCGAGGTCTCACGCAGGCGCC
>DASYCR010000758.1:0-2653 GCA_036500095.1 Polyangiaceae bacterium | reverse complement strand
TCGGCAACTACGACGCGGCCACGCTGATCGCGCTGCAGGCCGGGATCTACCGCTACAGCGAGGCCGTCGAGCTGGTCGCCAAAATCGTCGACCACGCGAGTTCGGCGGCGCGCACCGTATTGCAGGGCAGCCACTGAGCGGGCTCGACGTGCCAGGGTCGGTGCGGAACGGAGGCCGGCGCGGGCGTCGCGTGTTACGCTGACCGGCATGTCCGAACGCGTGCTGGTCGCCATGAGCGGAGGGGTCGATTCCTCCGTGGCGGCCGCGCGCCTGCTCGAGCAGGGCTACGACGTGGTCGGCGTCACCTTGCACCTCTGGGACTACCCAGACGACGGCTCGGTGAAGGGCCGCTGCTGTGCGCCGGAGGATATTCACGACGCGCGGCGAGTGGCGGACGCGCTCGGATTTCCGCACTATGCCTTCGACCGGCGTGAGCTCTTTCTGTCGGAGGTCGTGACCCCTTTCGTCGACGCGTACCTCGGAGGCGAGACACCCAGCCCGTGTGTGCGCTGCAATCGCGGCGTGAAGATCCGCGAGCTGTTGCACCTCGCCGATCAGCTCGGCGCCGCGCGCGTCGCGACCGGGCACTACGCTCGGGTGGCCGAGGAGGGCGGCGTGTTTCGCCTCCTCCGCGGGCGTGACGCGGGCAAGGATCAGAGCTATTTTTTGCACATGCTCGAGCAAGCGGCGCTCGCCCGGCTGTGCTTTCCGCTCGGTGAGCTCGACAAAGCCACGGTGCGTGAGCAGGCCGTACGCTTGAACCTGCCAGGCGCTCACAAAGGAGAGAGCCAAGAGCTCTGCTTCATTCCCACGGGTCGCTACGATCGCTTCGTCGCCGATCGCGCGGAGGGTCGAGCGCGCCCGGGGCCGATCGTGGACGAGACTGGGCGAGTGCTCGGCGAGCACGAGGGCATCTTTCGCTTTACGCTCGGCCAGCGAAAAAACCTGGGGATCGCGCTGGGCGAGCGCGCGTACGTCGTCGGGCTAGACGCCGAAACCGCGACGGTCACGCTCGGTGCCGCGGACGCCTTGTACGCCACGGGCGCGCGGCTCTCCGAGCTCACGCTCGCTCCGGACGTGAAGTTGCCGTTACATTGCGGTGTTCAGGTTCGCTATCGCAATCAGCCGGCTCGCGCGGAGGTTCGAGCGGACGGGCGCGGAGCGCTGGTCGCTTTCGCAGAGCCGCAGCGCGCCGTCGTGCGCGGCCAATTTGCCGTGCTCTATGACGGTGAGCGTGTGCTTGGCGGCGGCGTGATCGAAAGTGCCCAGCCGGCTCGGGTTGCGTCAGCGAGCGCTCGCGTGGAGGCCCATGATCCGGCTGTCTGAGCGGCTCGCCCTGCTCGGCCTTGCACTGCTGCCCTTGGCCTGCACGGTCGGGGAGGGCGAGGGTTGGGTCCGCAGCGATCACCTCGCGATGGAGGGCTGCTGGAGCGGAGCGTTCGATCTCGGTCCAGATTTCTTCGGGGCCAATCCCGATCAAGGGCAATCGTTGGCGATTCGCGTGCAACGCGGCGACAACTCCGAGGACGCCTCGGACGGCCTGTCCGTGCTCGTGAACAATTTGCCGGTCGCGCGCTCGCAAGTGGGTCAGGCGTTGAAGGTCGGTTTGCCCGTCGGCGTGTCGCCTTCCGGCGTGCCGCTCATGGCGCAGGCCGATCCGGCCAAGGTCAATCTGTCGCTTTACTTGCACAACACGTGTCACCTCCAGAACAGCACGGTCTATTCAATCGACGGTACGATCACCTTCACCTCGCTGTTCAGCGGAGACCCCAACGAATCCTCGTCCAAGGACCGCCTGACCGAGGCCTCTTTCGAAGCGGATTTTGCGGATCCTCGCGAGCTCGTCGGCGTCACCGATCCGGACGCGATCGCCGCGGCGACCAGCAAAGTGAGCGGCTATTTCCGCTTCTTCTTTCAACGGGGTCAGCCCGCGCAGCCGTTCGTCGAATGAGTCGCGTGACGACTGTCCGCCATGCAGACCCCAGTCGATGAACAGTTCGTAGCCGAGGCCGAGCGCTTTCGCCTGCGCTTCACCTGCGAGGTCTGCGCGCACTTCGACGGCGGAGAGCGCTGCGGACACGGCTACCCAACCGAAGCGCATCGCAACGTCGATCTCGCAAGGCGCGCAACGCTCGAGTTTTGCAAGGAGTTCGAGCTGGTTTAGTGCCCAGAATGAGAAAGGGCGGAAGCCTGCTTCAGGTCAGAAGTTCCGCAGGAACTTTGACTCAAGACTTTAGTTTGCCATGGCGCGCTCGCATCCACCGACCTTGATCACCCTGGCGACTCGCGCCCTGACGGACGGGTGTGCCCTGCCCAAGGGCAGTCGGGTGCTCGTGGCGGTCTCCGGTGGGGGCGATTCGACCGCGCTGCTTCACGTACTCGCCAAGCTGGCGCCGCGCTTCGCGCTCTTGCTCTCCGCGCATGGTGTCGACCACGGGCTTCGACCCGAAGCAGAGACCGAACTCGACTTGGCCGAGGCGCACGCAGTGCGTCTCGGCATCGCATTTTCGCGCGAGTCAGTGGGCGTCGAGCCGGGTGGCAATCTGCAGGCCCGCGCGCGCGCAGCTAGGCACGCATCACTCCGCCGAGCGGCGGAAGCCTGCGGCGCAACCGCGATTGCGACCGCGCATCACGCCGATGACCGCGCCGAAAC
>DASYCR010000757.1:0-2223 GCA_036500095.1 Polyangiaceae bacterium | reverse complement strand
CGACCTCGTGCAGTCGATCGATTCGCTCGTGATCGGCATGCAAAAGCACGACAAGGGCGTGTTCGTGATCGGCTTGAACGGTGTGGATCGAGATGCCGTCACGAGCTGCATCGGCAAGCTCGTCTCCGCGGAGGACGCGAGCCACAAGCTCACGGTCAAACAACAGGGCAATGTCAGCGAGTACTCGGTGTCAGGCGAAAAGGACAAGCTGTACGCGGCCTGGCTCGCCAAGGACGTCGTGGCCGTCACCACTGATCCCAGCGACAAGGCCCTGCTCAAAAAGCTCACCGCCGGCGGCTTGAAGGGCGATTCAATCGGCAAGACCGCCGGCAGCTTGAAGACCGACGCGGCGCTCTGGGCCATCACCACGCGCAGCGAGTTCTTTCCGGAACTCGGCGAAGCCAAGGTGAACAAGGCTTACGGCACGACAAATTTTCAGGGCGGCCACGTCGACGTGAACGGCCACGTGATCCTCGACACCGCCGCGCACGCCACGCTCGCGGCCGCGCGCATCAGCTCGCAAATCGACGCGCAGCGCCAGAACAACCCGCTCGCCGGCGGCCTCCTGCGCAACGTGAACGTGAGCTCAGCGGGTCAAGACGTCACCGTCACCGGCAATTTCGTGGAGAGCGACCTGACCTCGCTCGCCGGGCTTTTCTTGGGCGGCGTGCACTGAGCAACGAGTCTGCGCCGTCGCCCGGCGTCGTGTTCGCGTCGATGGCGCTGATCTGCGCGGTTTGGGGCAGCACCTGGCTCGTGATCAAGTACGGCCTGCGCGATATTCCGCCCTTCACGGGCGCGAGTCTGCGCTTCTTCGTGGCGGCCGCGGTGATGGCGCTCGTCGCGCGGATTTGGGCGAAGCGAGAGGGCGGCGGACGACCGCCGCTGAGCGTGATCGCCGCGCAGGGCGTGTTTCAGTTCGCGTTGAACTACGGGCTCGTTTATGTCGGCGAGACGGTCATTCCGTCGGGTTTGGTGAGCGTGCTGTGGGCGGTGTTTCCGTTGTTCATCGGACTCGCCGGTCACTTCGTCCTCAAAACAGAGCGGCTGCGCGGCCCGCAGTGGCTCGGTATCGCGCTCGCGCTCGGCGGGGTTGCCCTGCTCTTCGCGACCGATCTCGCCCGCGTCAGCGCGCGCGCCGTGCCGATGGGCCTGTTGGTGTTGCTCGCGCCGCTCTCGGTGACGGTCTCCACGTTGATGATCAAACAGCGCGCCGCCGGCTCGAGCTCACTGATCTTGAATCGCGACAGCATGCTGATCGGCGCGGTCGTGCTCGGCGCGTGCGCCTTTTTCTGCGAGCGCGGGCGCGCGCTCGTATTTACGCCGGTCGCGATCGCCGCCGTGCTCTACCTGGCGCTGGCGGGGACCGTGCTCACGTTCGGTTTGTACCTCTGGCTGCTGCGCTACGTGCCCGCCTACCGCTTGAGCCTGATCTCGTTCGTCACGCCGGTCGTGGCCCTGCTGGTGGGCGCGACCATAGGCGGCGAGCCGCTCGGAGTGCACACGTTGTTAGGAACCGCGCTCGTGCTCACCGGCGTCGGGTTCACGTTGCTAAAGGGCAAACCAACGGTGGCCTAGCGATGCCTCAGCACGCGCTCCAGAAACGGCAGCTTGCCGTCGGTGTAGGCGTCGCGGTCGAAGCGATGGCGTTCGGCGAGCTCTCGTTTGAGCGTGGCATATTCTTCAGCCAACGCCCCATCGCGTCGCAACGCGTCGCGAAACGCCAAGCGCTCGCGCCAGAGCGCGCTCTGGTACGACACCAAGTGCAGATGGTGAGTGCGGTGCGCAGCCGATGGACGGCAGAACCAGTGCATCACTTCGGCTCGGTAGGGGAAATAGCAATAACCGAAGCCCACGAGCGCCTCGATCGCCGGCCGAGACGATGCCAGGTCGTGCACCGGCGCCATCAGATCGATCACAGGTTTGGCGAGCAAGCCGACCACGGCCGTGCTCCCGACGTGTTCGATCGGCGCCACGAGCCAATTCGCCAGCAGCGGAGCGAGCCGCTCACATTCGCGTGCGAACAGCGCCGGCCACGTTGGGTCATAGGGGACGAGCTCGATGGGAGCGTCGGCGGGGTCTGGATTCATGTTTGATGTTAGAGCAGGCTCACGCTAGCGCCCCCGCGCCAGCACGCGCAGCGTCGAATAGTAAACGCCCCAGCACTCCGCGTCCGCCGCGAACGCGCAGTAGCCGTCGACATCGGCCTGTGTGGCGGCACCG
>DASYCR010000756.1:0-4237 GCA_036500095.1 Polyangiaceae bacterium | reverse complement strand
CCGCGAGGCTCTGCGTGCGCACGCCGGAGTTGGCGAGCGGCGTCGCGCTGGCGGACTCGGGCTCGCTCGCTTCGCTCGGCAACGGGGCCGCGAGCAACGCTGCGTCGGTCGAGCCCGCTCGAGTCTCCGGCAAGCGCGCTTCGACGGCGAGCGCCATTTTCTCCCAGTCGCGTTCGAGCGTGGCGAGCGCGCCGAGCATGGCTTCCGGCTTCTCTCCCAGCTCGACGAAGGAGCTCCGCGCGTCGGTCGGCGAGTCACTCATGCCGCGCCCTCCTCGTTCTTCAGCCCGTGGCCGTGCTCGCTCAGGAACGCCTTGAGCTTTTTGCGGGCTTCGTGCACGCGCCAGGCGATCGTGCCTTCCGGACAGCCGAGCACCTCGCCGGCCTCAGCGTGGCTGAGGCCGTCGATCCCGACCAAAATCAGCGTGGTGCGCAGCGTGTCGCTCAGGGCGTCGAGGCCCGCGCAC
Source organism: Polyangiaceae bacterium (assembly GCA_036500095.1). Classification (GTDB taxonomy): domain Bacteria; phylum Myxococcota_A; class Polyangia; order Polyangiales; family Polyangiaceae; genus PMG-095. The sequence continues at coordinate 3,771 of DASYCR010000756.1, read as the reverse complement.
AGCGCTTGGCCGAGCTGCTTGTCCTCACTGATGCGGCCCGGATCGGCGACCGTGGCGCGCGTCTCGATCAGCAAGCCTTCCAGTCGCGGGTCGTCGGTGGAGCCGCCCTTGCGCTCGGACTTATTGGCGCGAATGGAGTTGAGCGAGAGGTTCACGGCGATGCGATAGATCCAGGTGAACGGCTGGCTGCGCCCGTCGAAACGATCGAGCGCGCCGAACGCGCGCACGAAGGTTTCTTGCGTCACGTCCTCGGCCTCCGCATTGTCGCGCAAGAGATGGACCGCGAGCCGGTAGATGCGCTTCTGGTGACGTCGCATGAGCATGCCGAAGGACTCGTTGTCGCCGCCCCGGGCTGCGTCCATAAGCTCGCGATCAGTTCGCTTCGACATGATGCATTCTGCGCTACGGGACGCAGACACGCTTGCAGGATGCAACCTCGAGCCGACATAAAGCAACACCGCTAGTCAGACAAACGAAGCGCGGATTTTCGTGGGTCTCCGAGCGTACTCGGAAGTGCCATGAAAACGCGATGAGTTTCAACGGGATAGCGCCTGCCCGCTATGAGCTCTTCCCGAAAAACCTACTTCTGCTCACTCGAACCGAGACGCGCTTTGAGCAGATCGCCCAGCGTGCCGAAGCCGCCTTCGGCTTTGAGTTTCTGTCGGTATTCTTTGTGCGCTCTGCGCTCTTCGTCTTCCGCGTAGCCGCGGATGCTGAGCTTGGGTTCGCCGTGACGCGAGTCGATGTCGATCACTTTGAGATCGAGCACCGTGCCCGGCTTGAACGCCTTCCTCAGATCCGTGCCGCGGTTCGTGCCGGTTTGACCGGCTGGAATGAAGCCGCGGGCGGCGCGCCCGGTGACGCCGAGCAGGCGTACGACCACGCCAGCTGCCTCGCCCTTGACCACCTCCGCTTTGACGAGCGCGTTCTTGACGATCTTCTGCGGTGCTTCGTGAGCGCGCTCGGGCGGCGGAGCGGGGTGCAAGCTGAGCTTCTTCGAACGCTGATCGAAGTGATGCACGATCACGTTCATCTCTTGATCGAGCTTCACCAGATCTTGCGGATGCTCGACGCGATCGAGCGACAGATCCGCGACGTGTAGGAGGCCGTCCACGCCCGGCTCGAGCTCGACGAATACGCCGAATTTCTCGATGCGCGTGACCTTGCCGGCGTGCACGGTGCCCGGCCCGAACTTCTGCTTGGCCTGCGCCCAGGGGTCTTCGACCAGCGCTTTTCTGCTGAGCCAGATCTTGCCGCGCTCGTCGATCTTGGTGATCTTGACCTCGAAGCGATCGCCTGGTTTGACGAGCTCCTCGATCGGCGCGCGCGAGTCGTGGCTAACCTCCGAGACGTGCACGAGGCCTTCCAGATTTTCGGCGTCCGGCAGCGCGACGAACGCGCCCCACTCCACCACCGTGCGCACCACGCCGTTCATCACCTGGCCTTCTTGCAACAGGGTGAGCGCGTGCTTGCGGCGCTCGTGCGCCTCGGCCTCCAGCATCGGCCGGCGCGAGACGACCACGTCGCGGCCGCCCTTGTCGTACTGAACGACCTTGAACTCCATGCGCTGCCCGAGCAGGGCGGTGAAGTTGGCGTTGGCAGGGTGTAGATCCATGCCCGACGCGGGGGCGAACGCGCGCAAGCCGTAGATGTCGACCTCGACGCCGCCCTTGATCACGCCCGTGATCAGCCCCTGGATCAGCGTGCCGTCTTTCGACGCCTGCTCGACCTTGGGCTTGCTCTCTTCTTCGCGCAGAGGCTTGCGCGTGAGCACGACCAGGCCGCCGCGAATGCCGTCGTTGTGGACGCGCGCGACGAAGCGGTCGCTGACGCTCGGCACCAGATCGTCGGCTTCCATCTCGCTGCGATCGAAGATGGCCAGGGCCTTGCCGGCGAGATCGACCATGATCGCGGTGTCGAGCACGGCGGTCACCTTGCCGAACACCTCTTCACCGGTGTGAAAGGGCGCGCGCTCGCTGGCGCGGTGTGGTCTTGGTGCGGAGCGGCGTTGCTCACCGCCTTCACCCGCGTGAGCTTGCGCGGCACCGGACTTCTTCTTCTTGCGGCGCCGCTTCTTCTTCGGCTTGTCGGGGGAGGCGCCGCCTTCGCTGCTCGCGCTGGGCGACTCGTTCGATTCGTGTTCGCCTTCGGCGCTCTCGCCGGCCGAGTCATCTGACGCAGCGTCGTCGCTCGCAGCGTCGTCGCTGGCTTCGCTCACTGCGTCGTCGCCGGGAGCGTCGTCGCTCGCGTCGCTCACCGCGTCCGCCTTCACCTCGGACGGCACGGCCGCTTCCGATTCTGCTGGGTTCGCGTGTGGTGCGGCTTCTGGCGAGGTCGCGGGCGCGTCGCCGCTCACCGCCTCGGGCGCGCTGCCGGAGGTTTGTTGGGAAGGGGTCTCGGTGGACATGACGGGAGGCCGGATGGCCCTATATCTCGCTTGTCGTCGCGTGCCAATCAGCGAATGCGAGCCGTTCAGCGCGCGATCGGCAAGTGACGATTGGCGCCGCCGCTGCGATCGATTTCGAGACCGCCCGCGCCCGCGCTCGAGTCCAGCTTTTCGACCAGCTTTTGTGCGACCGACACGAATGCCGCCGCCGTTTCGGATGCGGGCGCGGCCTGGACCACGGGGGTGCCGGCGTCGCCCCATTGGCGGACGGAGGGGTGCAGCGGAATTTGACCGAGCAGTGGCGCGGACGCGAAATCAGCGATGCTCTGGCCGCCCCCGCTGCCGAACAGCTCGTGTCGCTTCTCGCAGCCGTCACAGATGAAATAGCTCTCGTTCTCGACCACGCCCAGCACCGGGATGCCGACCTTCTGCGCCATCGAAACCGATTTGTACACGTCTTGCAACGCGACCTCCTGCGGAGTGGTCACGATCACGGCGCCGCTCGAGCGCACCTTCTGCGAGAGCGTGAGCGCGATGTCGCCCGTGCCGGGCGGTAGATCGAGCAACAAGTAGTCGAGCGTGCCCCAGGCGACGTCTTTCAAAAACTGCATCAGCGCGCCGTGCAGCATGGGGCCGCGCCAGACGACGGCCGACTTCGCGTCCTCGAGCAAGAAGCCGATGCTCATCAGCTTGATCCCAAAGCGCTCAAGCGGCTTGATCTGCTTGCCGTCGCTGAGCGGCTGGCCGCTGATGCCGAACATGGTCGGAATGCTCGGCCCGTAGATGTCTGCGTCGAGCAGGCCGACCTGATGGCCCATGCGCGAGAGAGCGAGCGCGAGATTGCTGGCGACCGTGCTCTTGCCGACGCCGCCTTTGCCGCTCATCACCAAAACCACGTGGCGCACGCCCGGTACCGGATCGTCCGGGCCGATGTCGCGCGATGTCGCGTCGCTGCTCATGCGCACGAAGTAGGACCGAAGGGCAGGGCTGTCAAACGACGACCAGACGCGCGCCGGGATCGGGCCGTTTCAGATCCTCAGGTCTCGTGAAGGTTTGCGCTACCGGAACGCCGCGCTCGTCGCGTCGAGCAACGGGTTCTTGTAGCCGTCCGCGCCGTATGGAAACTGCAGACCCTCGTTGATGGTCCAGATGATGGTGCCGCCGTAGCCGTTGTCCTTCACCCATTGGCCTTTGGCCTGGACGGTCTTCACGTCTTCGTAGGTGAGAAATTGCGTGGGCGGTCCGGCGTCGCCCGGAAACTGGTCGGTCCACGCCGGATGAAACTCGGCGGGCCACGAGAGCGCGCTCGTTTTGGCGCTGTCGTCCCAGGTGCTGACGGCGCCGCCCTTGGTCGCGAAGTAACGCACGATGTTGCCGTAGGAGAG
>DASYCR010000755.1:0-3569 GCA_036500095.1 Polyangiaceae bacterium | reverse complement strand
CTGCAGCACGACCACGTTGCTGGTGCTCGGCGACGCCGGCACCACGGGGCGGTCGAGACAGCCCGTCATGAGCGCGGCGCCGGCCCCGAGCAACGCCAGACCTGCGAGGCTCGCGCGCAAGAACCGCCTGGCGCGGCTCGGCTTGGACTCGGGGGTCGAAAGCTTGGACATCATTGAGAGAACTCCTTGAGTAAACGACGCTGCGAGCTCGCGAGCGAATCGAAAGAAACGAAACGGAAGCGCGACTCACTGAACGAGCGAGCTCCAGATACAGAGCCGCGAAAGGGTAGGTTTTTCAGCCAAGGCTTGTCAATCGTCGCGAGCGGGATGTGACGCGCGCAACCTTGCGCAGTTACGGTGCATTTTTCCTGGAAACCAGCTGCCAACGATTGAGGAAACACGATCTCCCCCTTGGTGAAGCACGCTGCGTGCCGTCGAGCGCGCCGGCATTTGCCGGGTTTTCGTACGAACGGGTGTCAACCCGGTTGGCGTTCGGGGGTCGATACGACAACGGAGTGGGCGCTGTCCCTGCCGAACCAGGCCCTGAGCGCGGCCAGCTGCTTCTTGTTCACGCCCGGCACGGCCAGGATCGCTTCGTCGCTCGCGGCGCGCAGCGCCTCGACCGAGCCGAGCGTCTTGAGCAGCGCGACGCGCGTCTTCGGACCGATGCCGGGGATCTCGTCGAGCGCGGAGGCCATGCGCCGGCGCTTGCCGACCTTCTTGCGCCCGCGGTTGGAGAAGCGATGCGCTTCGTCTCTCGCGCGCGCGAGCAGGAAGAGCTCAGGGCTGTTCGGCCGGAGCGGGATGGGATTTTTTTGGCCGGGCAGGTACACGCGGTCGACCAGCTTCTCCCCGAGCACGTTTTCTTTTTCTTTGGCGAGGCCGACGATCGGCAGATCGTGAAGGCCGAGGTCGTGCGCGGCCGCGAGCGCGATGCCGAGCTGACCGCGGCCACCGTCGACGACGAACAGATCCGGCAATTGCCATTCGCTCGCGGCCGAGTCGAGCGCGGGACTGTCGAGCTCTGCCGGATCTCCGACTTGCGTTTCCGGCGTGGCCGCCGGCTCGGGTTCGGACACGGGCGGCTTGGCGTCGCGGCCGCGGCGAAAGCGACGGCCGAGCACCTCGAACATGGCGTGATAGTCGTCTCCCTCGTTCGCCGTGCGCACGCGATACGTGCGGTAGCGCTTTTTGTCGGGCTGGCCGTTTTCGAGCGCGACGACCGCGCCGACGGTGTCTTGTCCACCGAGGTGCGAGATGTCGCAACACTCGATGCGGCGCGGCAAGGTGGGCAAGCGCAGGCGCTCTTGCACCTTCAAGAGCCGCTCGTCGATGTCGTCCTCGGCGCGTCGCTTTTCTTCGAAGGCGTGGCGCGCGTTCTCGAGCGCCATCTCGAGCAGGGCGCGGCGCGGGCCGCGCGCGGGCGCGAGCAGCTCGCACTTTCGCCGGCGTGAGGCGGCGAGCTCCGCGCGGCGCTCGCCGAGCCACTCCGCGACGCCGTCCGCGCCATCCGGCAGCACCGGCACGATGATCTCGTCGGGGATCAAGCTCTCACCCGCCCCACCCTCGGCGTAGTGCTCGCGTAAAAACGCGGCCACGATCTCGTCGTCCGGCACTTCGACGTGTTTGTTCGACAAACTCTCGACGTCCGTGACGCGCCCGCCGCGCACGACCATCAAGCTCAGCTCGATCAGATCCGCCTCGCGATAGAGGCCGAGCACGTCTTGGTCGATGTCGCTGACCGACACCACTCGCTGTGACTCGCGCACCGATGCGACCGCTTGCAGCTGGTCGCGGCAGAGCGCGGCGATCTCGAACTCGAGCTGCTTGCTCGCCTCGCTCATGCGCTGCTCGAGTTCGCGCGTGAGTTCGTCGTGCCGTCCGTCCAGAAACAGCGACACGGAGCGCACTTGGCCCATGTATTCAGCGTGGTCGACCTCGTACACGCACGGGCCCGGGCAGCGCTTGATCTGATATTTCAAGCACGGGCGCTTGCGGCTCTCGAGCTCGCGATCCGAGCAAGTGCGCAGCTGAAAATGCTTTTCCACCAGGTGCAGCGTGCGCCGCGCGGCCGTCGCCGAGTGATACGGGCCGAAGTAGCGCGCCTCGTCCGGCTTCGGTCGCCGCACGAGCTCGAGCCGCGGCCAGGCGTGCTCGGTGGACAGCCGCAAGCTCAGGTACTCCTTGTCGTCGCGCAGCTTGACGTTGAAGCGCGGCTTGCGCTCCTTGATCAGGTTGTTCTCGAGAATAGCGGCTTCCTTCTCGGACTGCGTGACGATCGTCTCGAGGTTCTTGGCGAGCCGCTTCAAGAACGGAATGAACGCGCGCACGTCCGAGCTGCCCTCTTGGAAATAACTGCGCACGCGTGAGCGCAAGCTCTTGGCCTTGCCGACGTAGAGCACCGCGCCCTGCTTGTCGAAGAAGACGTAGCAGCCGGGGCTCGCCGGCAAGCTCGCCAGCTTTTGCTCGAGCTCGCTCGGCTCCTCGGGTGGGTCGGACTCGGACATGAAGCGCTCGCCACGGAGTTTAGCGCCGCGCCCCGACTCCGCGCCGACAAACAGCGCAACCGTGCAGCGCCGCGACCCGAAAGGGCCGGGGTGCATGCTAGAATCCTCTTACCCATGGCGACGCCCGAGCTCGAGTCCATCCGGCCGCTCAAGCGCTCCGAATACGACGCGCTCATTGCTCAAGGCGCGTTCGAGAACGAGCGCATCGAGCTCATCGACGGAGCGCTCGTCTACATGAGCCCCGTCAAAGAGCCGCACAACCAAAGCGTGACGGCGCTGACCGAGCTCCTGGTGCTCGCGCTCGCCGGCCGGGCGTGGGTCCGGCCGCAGTGCTCGTTCGCCGCGAGCGAGCTGTCCGAGCCGGAGCCGGATCTGTGCGTCGTCCCGCGCGATAAGCCCGAGGGCTTACCGGAAGTCGCGCTGCTCGTGATCGAAGTCGCCGAGTCGTCGCTCGCGTTCGACCGGGGCCGCAAAGCGCGGCTCTACGCGGAGAGCGCCATCCCGGAGTACTGGGTCGTCAATCTGCGCGAGGGCGTGGTGGAGGTTCACAGCGACCCGGCGAGCGGTCACTACCGTAAGCTCGTCAGCGTCGGCCCTGGCGAGCGCATCACGCTGGTCGCCTTTCCCGACGTCAGCTTGAGCGTGGACGCATTCTTCTAGGCTCGCTTTTTTGCGCGCGTGCCGTGCGTGCTACAAAGCAGCGCGATGCTCACGCGCCTGCTCGGCATGATTCCAGGCGGCAAGAGCGGCCGCGCGCTGGCGATCGCCGTCGCGGCCGGTCTCGTGCTCGGCTTGTTGCTCGTGCCGCGCGCGGACGCCCCGAGCGATCCCAAAGAGCCGCTGCCCGATCTGATGCTGCTCGGCCAAAAGCTGCCCGAAGGCGACGCCGCGGGCAAAGTCGCGCTGGAGCGCGTGCGCAAATACGCCGCCAGCAAACTGAGCCTCGAGCTCGGCGGCGGTAAGCGCGTCGAAACTCAGGTCGGCGATCTCGGCGGCGAGATCGACAAGGTGCGCCTGGCCGCGCTGGTGCGTGAGGCGCGCGACCGCACGAGCGTGCTCTAT
>DASYCR010000754.1:0-2968 GCA_036500095.1 Polyangiaceae bacterium | reverse complement strand
TGAGCTCGTGCGTCGTCGCGAACGCGTCGCTGGCCGAGAAGCGCTCGGCTCGCGCGAAGAGCTCGGCGATCACGGGCAAGAGCTCGTTCGTCTTGCCGCGCACGAGCTCGCGCACGGACGCGTGGCGTTCGGCGATCCAGGCGCCTTCATAGAGCAGCGCGCCAGCGTCGGCGAACGCAGAGAAGTCGCAAGCGCCGGCCACACCACCGATGCGCTCCAAACGCGCGAGTGCTTTCAACCAGGCCGCGCGCGTTCCGCCGGCGTCGAGCTCCCCGAGAAACGCCGCGCCGGGCACGCCGAAGCGAAAGCTCGCGGGCGCGCGCGCGACCGTGATCGGCGCGCGCGCCGAGTCGGCGCGCGAGTACGGATCGTCGACGTCGTAAGCCTGACAGAGGCCGGCTATTTCAGCCGCGTCCGGCACTGTCAGCGCGAAAATAGACACGCAATCCAGGCTGCGGCATGCGGGGATCACGCCGCGTGTGCTGAGCAAACCGCGCGTCGGCTTGAGACCGACCAAATTGTTGAACGCCGCCGGCACGCGGCCAGAGCCCGCGGTGTCCGTACCGAGCGCGAAGCTGACGAGGCCACTCGCGACGGCGATGGCGGAGCCGGAGCTCGAGCCGCCCGGAATGCGCGTCGCGTCGAATGGATTCTCCGGCACGCCGTAGGGCGAACGCACCCCGACGAGCCCGGTCGCGAGTTGGTCGAGGTTCGTCTTGCCGACGCAGAGCGCGCCGGCGGACAGCAATCGCTCGACGACGGTCGCGCCGCGTTCGGGCTGCTGCGTGAGCGCGGGGCACGCGGCCGTGGTCGCGAAGCCTCGCACGTCGATGTTGTCTTTGACCGCGAAGGGGATGCCGAAAAGCGGCAGAGACTCGCCCCGCGCACGCCGCGCGTCGAGCCGTTCGGCCGCGGCGAACAGCGCGTCGCGCGAACCGAGCTCGATCCAGACGTGCTTCTCGAGGCTTGCCTCGAGCTTTGGCCAGAGCTCCGCGACTAACCCGCGCGCGTCGAAATTCGGCAGGGCGTAGCGCGCGCGCAGCGAGCACAGATCCAAGCTCAGGTCGTTCTGCATGGGGGCGCCGCGCCCTTCGTAGGACGACTGCACCGGCGGCTCAACCAAAAGCCGCCTCGTTTCCGTTCGGAAACAATCTCCCTCGCGTGCGGCGCGCCCGAGGTGTTAGCGTATTTGCGGGTCTAGGGCGACAAGGAGCACACGTGAAGAGCAACCGCGAGTCAGAGGCTGCGCCGCCGGTGCACGTGATCGAGGCGATTCCGGTGCGTGGCGAGCACAAGGTCACCGCCGCGGAGATCGCCGCCGAGGGCATCCCGGTCCCGGCGCACCTGCGGCTCTTTCCGGAGCTCGGCCGGGGCGGCATGGGCCGCATTCATCCGGCCACGGATCGCAACCTCCTGCGTCACGTCGCGCTCAAGCGCCTCGATCAGGAGCTCGCCAAAGAGCCGATGTACCGCGACGGCTTCATCGCCGAAGCGCAGATGACCGGGCAGCTCGAGCACCCGAACATCGTGCCCGTGCACGAGCTCGACGTCACCGAACAGGGCGTGCCCTACTTCACGATGAAGCTCGTGCAGGGCAAGAATTTCGATGATTGGCTACGCGATCCGGCGCACGAGCTCGGCTCCACCGAGCGCTTGCAAGAGGGGCTCGAGATCTTCCTCAAAGTGTGCGACGCCGTGGCGTACGCGCACTACCGCGGCGTGATCCACCGCGATCTGAAACCCGAGAACATCATGGTCGCCGCCTTCGGCCAGGTTTACCTGATGGATTGGGGGCTCGCGCGGCTCAGCAAGACTCGGCCGGCCTCCGGCGCGCGCGCGCAAATGGAGGCGCCCGGACCCGTGGGCACGCCGACGTACATGGCGCCCGAACAGGCGCGTGGCAATCCGGAAGACATGGACGAACGCAGTGACGTGTTCGGCCTGGGCGCGATCTTGTACGAGGTGGTGAGCGGCAAAATGCCGTACGGCGCCTCGCTCAACGTCGACTACGTGCTGGCGCGCGCGCGTGAAGGTCGCGTGGTGCCCATCGACGAGGCGACCATGGGCGTCGGAGTGTCGAAGCAGATCCGCGGCATCGTAGCCAAGGCGACCGCGCCGAAGCCCGAGGATCGCTATCAGTCGGTGGTGGAGCTGCAGGAGGCGGTGCGCGGCTTCTTGCGCGGCGGCCTGCATTTGCCGCGCAAAGCGTTCACGCCGGGCACGGTGATCATCCGCGAGGGTGAAGTCGGCGACGCCGCGTACATGATCGTGAGCGGCAAGTGTCGCGCCTACCGCACGGTAGGCGATCAAAAAGAGGTGCTGACGACGATGAGCGCCGGCGACGTCTTCGGCGAAATGGCGCTCCTGCTCGCCGAGCCGCGCGCCGCGAGCGTGGAGGCCGTCGACCAGGTGACGGTGCTCGTGCTCGACCAGCAGACCATGACTCAAGGCCTCGGCTTCGACGGCTGGACCGGCGCGCTCGTGCGCGCGCTCGCGCAGCGCTTCCGCGACGTCGAGCGACAGATGCGCGGCTCGGGCGTCAAGCGGAGCTAGCTGTTGCTGCTCCTCACACCCGCCCAACCTCGAGCTTGCGCCGACAAAACACTGGTGCACGCGAGTGTCGCGGGGCAGCCCAATCCTCTTGCTCTACCCACGCTCCGCCTCTAGCCCTGCCATTTGCCCTCCGCGTTTTTTTCCACGGAGTAAACGCGCGTTCTAGGTCGCGACGGCATCGCGTCGCCGTCTTTCGCGAATTGCAGCGACGATCGCGAGCAGCGGCCAGGCGGCAAACAACGGCGGAAATGCGCTGGCGATTTGCGCGCAGGCCGCCAAACCCGTGTGAGCATGGCCCGAGCGATCCGTCACGCGCACGGCACTGCCGGCGCTCGTGAGGAGCTCGGCGTTCTCGTGCACGTCGAAGCGCGCGAGGATATCCAAGCGACGTAGGACAAACGTCGCCAGGCGTGCG
>DASYCR010000753.1:0-2988 GCA_036500095.1 Polyangiaceae bacterium | reverse complement strand
CCGCGCGTTGCCCGCGCCATACAGCTGAAGTGGCCGAACGATCTATTGATCGGCACCGCCAAGCTTGCCGGGATATTGCTGGAAAGTCTGTTGCAAGGGTCGGAGCTCAGCGCCGTCGTCGTGGGCGTGGGCTTGAACGTGCACGCGCGCGAGTTCCCAGCGGGCCTCGCGCTGCCAGCGACGTCACTCGCCCTCTGTGGCTCCACGGAACTCGAACACGAGCGCCTGTTGGTCGATATTCTGGCAGCGCTCGAGCGCCGCCTGTTCGCGTTCGAGCGCGACGGCGTCGCGGGTCTCTTACCCGAGCTCAAACAGTGCGACGCGCTGCTCGAACGCAAGGTGCGGGTCGAAACGATCGCCGGTACCGCGCGCGGCATCGACGACGCGGGCCAACTCGTGATCGAAGATGCGGCTGGCGCCCTGCACCACGTCGCGTCCGGCTCCGTCGAGTGGCTCGACCGGTAAAGGGCTCACGCGGCTTGCGCAACGCGTACCGGCTCAGCCAGTGCCTGCGCGAGCAAGCGACGACCGCGGAATAACCGGCTCATTACCGTGCCAACCGGCACGCACAGCGTCTCGGCCGCGTCCTTGTAACTCTGCTCTTCGAGGTCCACCAGGCGCACGACCTTCGCGAACTGCGCCGGCAGAGCATCCAGCGCCACCAGCACCGGCTGGGTCAACCCGACGCCGACGCTCTGCGGCTCGGGAGTCGTCCAGGCGCACGGATCACGAGCCAGACCGTCGAGCGCGCGTCGTTGTCGCCCCGTTCGGCGACAGCGCGTGATGAATACGCTGAACAAGATCTGCTGGAGCCACGCTCGCAAGTTCGTATTCTCGACGTAGCTCGTTTCGAAGGAGAGCGCGCGCACAACCGTGTCTTGCACGAGATCCTCCGCGTCCGAGCGCTGCCGACAGAGCACGAGCGCGCGCGCGTGAAGCGCAGGCAAGAACTCGCTCAATCGCGCTCTCAGCTCGCTTTGGGCGATACGGCCGGTTCGTTGTCGGGGTGCGGTGACTGACATGGCGTTCTCCACGGGGCGCTCCATCGCAAGCGCCATGCCAGGCTCGCCGTCCGCCATTTCACGGCATTTTTCGAAAATTGCTGCGGACTATCGCCCGCAGTCTACGTGTCAAACTGGCAGCAACCGGCAGCGCGCTGCCAGCCAGGCAGCCCGCTCAGCGCTCCGCGCCGGACGTCCCGAGCAAGCTCGCGAGCGCGTAGGGCACCGCGTCCGCGATCTCGTGCGCCAGCGTACCGCGGTCGGCACCACGCTCGGCCGCGCAACGCTCGCCGGCCAGGCCGTGTAGGAACGCAGCGGTCAGTGCGGCGCGCCGCGCGTCGAGGCTCGTCGAGAGTGCCGCGAGCACCCCGCTCAATACGTCCCCCGAGCCGCCCGTCGCGAGCACCGGCGAACCCGTCGGGTTCACGGCGATTCGCTCGGCAGGAGCCGCAACCAGGGTCCGGTACCCCTTCAACAGCACGACAGCGTGCGTTGCCTCGACGGCACGTGTCACGCTGCCAAAGCGATCCGCCTCCACCGCCTCGGCGCTCACGCCGAGCAGACGGCCGAGCTCGCCCGAATGAGGCGTGAGGACGAGCTCGCCGCGTGCGTTCGAGAGCGCCGTGGCGCGCCCGGCGAAATGTGTGATGGCGTCGGCATCGACGACTTTTGGGCCATCCCAGCCGAGCACGACGTGCTCGACGATCCGGCGCGCAACCGGATCCAGGCCGAGACCGGGGCCAATCGCGACCGCGTGGGCTTGGGTGAGCAAAGCGTCGAGCGATGCTTCGAGCCGTTCGAGATCGAGCCGCGCCGTCATGGCTTCCAGCACACGTTGGTCGAGAATCGCCGCGGTCTCCGGCAACGCTCCGAGCGTGACCAGACCCGCGCCCGCGCGCAGAGCGCCGCGCGCGACCAGCAGGCTTGCCCCGATTTTTCCCGGCGAGCCCGCGAGCACGAGCACGCGACCCGCGCCCGACTTGTGAGTCGTCACCGGTCGCGGCACGAGCGCGGCGCGCACGTCCGAGCTTTCGACGATCTCCGCCCCGTGACCGACGTGCTGCAGCGCGACGTCGGGGACGCCGATATCGACCACGTGCACGCGACCCGCGTGGAGCAGCCCCGTCGGCGTCAGCAGACCCAGCTTGTGATGTGCGAACGTGATCGTGACGTCGGCGCGCACGGCCGCTCCGAGCACGGCGCCGCTGTCCGCGTCGATACCGGACGGCACGTCGAGCGAAAAACGACGGCATGGAGCGCCGTTGATGAACTCGATGGCATAGCGAAAAATGCCGACGATCTCGCGGTCCAAACCGGTGCCGAGCAGCGCGTCGACCACCGCGTCGGCGCCCTCGAACGCCTCGCCGAGGCGAGTGAGCTCTGCTTGACGCAAGGTCATGACCACGCCGCCCACCCCGACGAATGCGCGATAGTTCGTGAGCGCGTCGCCCGCGAGCAGTTCGGGCTCTACGAGCAGGAACGCCTCGACGTCGGCTCCGAGCGTCAACAAGCGGCGCGCGACGACGAAACCGTCGCCTCCGTTGTTGCCCGCCCCGCACACCACGACCACGCGGCGCCGCGCGCCGCTGCCGAGCGCGAGTTCGCGCGCGATGATCTCCGCCGCGCCGCGGCCGGCATTCTCCATCAAGAGCACGCCGGGGACTGCGCAAGCGGAGCTGGCGTAGGCGTCGTAGCTGCGCACTTCCTTGCGCGACAAGACCGGGATCATCCGCCCTCGCTCTCCAGCACGACCACCGCAGCCGCGATGCCCGCGTCGTGCGTGATCGAAACGAGCGCCCGGCGAGCGCCGAGGCGGCTCGCGTGGGCCTGCGCCGTATCTCCGAAGCAGAGCTCGGGCGCGCCGCGCGCGCCGGAGCGCACTTCCACGTCGTGCCACCAAACATCGCTCGGGCCACCGAGAGCTTTGGCCGCTGCCTCCTTGGCGGCGAAGCGCCCGGCCAGCGCCAAAGCGCGGTCCGGGCGCGCG
>DASYCR010000752.1:0-4666 GCA_036500095.1 Polyangiaceae bacterium | reverse complement strand
TTTCGACATCTTCTCGCCATTGGCGGTCAGAAAGCCGTGCACGTGCACTCGGCGCGGCAGCGGGTAGCCCGCGCTCTTCAGCATCGCCGGCCAGAACAGCGTGTGAAAATACACGATGTCCTTGCCGATGAAGTGATGGATCTCGGTGTCCGACGAACGCCACCAATCGTCGAAGGACTCGCCGGTTTTGTCGCACCAGTCCCGAGTCGACGCGAGGTAACCGATCGGCGCGTCGAACCACACGTACCAAAATTGCCCGGGCGCGTCGGGAATCTCGAAGCCAAAGTACGGGCTCGGCCGCGACACGTCCCAGTCGCGCAGCGCGTCGCCCAAAAAGTGGCCCTTCAGGTAGTTGGCGATCTCGGCTTGCAGGTGCTCTCCGCTCTGCGTCCATTCCGTGAGAAAGCCGCGCAATTTGTCGATTTGTACGAACAAGTGCGGCGCGCTCCTGAGCTCGGGCGAAGCGCCGCTCAGCGTGCTCACCGGATTCTTCAAATCGGCCGGCGAGTACGTGCTGCCGCAGCTCTCACAGGCGTCGCCATATTGGTCCGGCGTGCCACAGCGCGGACAGGTCCCCTTCACGAAGCGATCGGCGAGGAAGACGCCCGCCTTGGGATCGAACAACTGCGAGACCTCGCGTTCGGCCACGAGTCCCTCGCTCCGCAACTTGGCCCAGAACTCGCCGCACAGCGCGCGATTCGAGGCGGAGTTCGTGCTGCCGTAGTGATCGAACGCGATCTGGAAGCCCGCAAAGTCGCGCTGGTGCGCCTGACCCATGTCGGCGATCACGGCTTCCTCGCTGCGCCCTTCGCGCCGCGCGCGGATCATGATCGAGGTGCCGTGCGTGTCGTCCGCGCAAATGTAGATCGCGCGCTCACCGCGCAGGCGTTGAAAGCGCACCCAAATGTCGGTCTGAATCGTCTCCACCAAATGACCGAGGTGAATGTGCCCGTTCGCGTAGGGCAGCGCGCTCGTAACCAGAATCCGGCGAGTCATGATCGGGGGCCGAGCGTAGCCTGAAATCCAGGGCGTCGCTGCTCCTCGGCGGGATCTTGCGGCGCGCCCGAGCGACGGTTAGCTTCACTCGAGCAGCATGCGCCGTCTCCTCCTCAGCGGCTCCGTCTTGTTCGCCGCGCTCGCCACGAGCCGCGGCGCCCGCGCGAGCGACCCGGATCCTTGGTTCGGCCGCGACAAGGCCCTGCATTTCGGCCTCTCCGTCGGCCTCGCCGCGACCGGCTACGGCGTCTCCAGCATCTGGCTCAAGCCGCCCGCCGAGCGCGCTGCCGTCGGCGGCGCATTCTCCCTCAGCCTCGGCGCCGGCAAAGAACTCTGGGATCTCGCCGGCCACGGCGACCCGTCGTGGCGCGACTTCACCTGGGACGTGATCGGCACCGCCGTCGGCCTCGGCCTGAGCCTCGCCACCGACGCGCTCATCCACTCCGGCTCAACCGACAGGACCACCACCGCGCGCAGCGGACTCGTGGTGAGCTTCTAGAGAAGAGACTCACCGCGAAGACGCGAAGGGCGCGCTTCGTGGTACCCGAAGGGGTGCGCGAAGACTGAGATTTTTGATTGGCTGCCTCGACGGCAGCTCGCGTGCACAGGGTGCGGAGCGCCGCTGGGCTATTGAGTACGCGAGCTCTGCACGGCGGCGAGTGCTTCTTCGAGCGCCGGGATGACAGCCAGATCTTTTTTACGAGCGGCGGCTTTCTTGCTTGCGATGATGCGCTCGAGCCGGAGCACACGCACGTGAACGCCGTCGATGGCAAGCTCCAGCGTGTGCGCATACTCTTCCGCAAAGGCGCCCAATCCGTGCATGTGCGTCACGATGTCGAGACGATCCCCGACGGCGTCACCGCCAATTTGAGGCGGGCGCATGCCGAAGGAGCCTGACACCCAAATCCCGCCCGCGGCGCTGACCGCCTGGCCAATCCGCAGATCCGAAACGTCTTCCAACCAGAGGTCAATGTCTCGTGTAGCCGTATTTGCGCCTTGCAAGACGGCAGCGCTCAACCCCACGAGCATGTAGCGCACACCGCTCTCGTTGAGCGCCTGCAAGAGCACACGCTCAGCGCTGCGGAGTGCTGAAAAGTCTTCCATGCTGCAAGGCCGCGCGCAGTCGTTCGCTCGGCGTTTTTTCGAGATTGCGCAGAACGCGATACACGCCGCTCACATCCATGCCCGGTTGCTCTGCTGCGATCTCGTGGGCTCTCCGCCAGCGCGCTTCATCGCGCACGAGCCACGCTTGCTCGTCCGCTGTGTGCCCGCTCAAATCGGCCATAACCCCAGCGTATCACCATTTGGTAACCCCATCCATGAAGAGAGAATTCACCG
Source organism: Polyangiaceae bacterium (assembly GCA_036500095.1). Classification (GTDB taxonomy): domain Bacteria; phylum Myxococcota_A; class Polyangia; order Polyangiales; family Polyangiaceae; genus PMG-095. The sequence continues at coordinate 2,332 of DASYCR010000752.1, read as the reverse complement.
CGAAGGCGCGAAGACGCGAAGCCCGAGATTTTTTGTTTGGTTGAGCCGTGTTCGGCGTAGCCGTCACTCGCACGACGCGCCGTAGACAATGACGGACTGCACGCACCCACCCCCAAAAAACCTTCGCGTCTTCGCGCCTTCGCGGTTGATCTCCTCTCCGATCGAGACGAGAACGGAGACATGGCACTCCTCGACGGCAAAGTGGCGGTGATCAGCGGAGCGGGCAACGGCATTGGGCGAGCGACGGCGCTGCTCTTCGCGAAGGAGGGCGCGCGCGTGGTCGTGAACGACGTGGGCGGGGCGCGCGACGGCGCTGGGCAGGCGCACAATGCGGCCGACGCGGTGGTCGCGGAAATTCGCGGCGCGGGCGGCCAAGCTGAAGCGAACTACGACAGCGTCTCGACGCTGGACGGCGCGCGCGCGCTGATCGGCACGGCGCTCGGCAAATTCGGGCGCGTCGACGTGCTCGTCAACAATGCCGGCATCCTGCGCGACAAGACCCTGCTCAAGATGGACCTCGCGCAGTGGAGCGCCGTGCTCGACGTCCACCTCACCGGCACGTTCTTGTGCACGCAAGCCGCGGCCGAGAAAATGAAGGAGCAGGGCGGCGGCGTGATCGTCAACACCACGAGTGTGTCGGGTCTGCTAGGCAATTTCGGGCAAGCCAACTATTCCGCCGCTAAGGCCGGGATCTACGGCCTCACGCGCACCGCGTCGATCGAGCTGCAGCGCTATAAGATCCGCGTGAACGCGCTCGCGCCGGTCGCCAAGACGCGCATGACCGAAGATCTGCCGATGTTCGAAAAGATCGAAGGCAGCATGTCGCCCGAGCACGTCGCGCCCGCGCATTTGTTCTTGGCCAGCGATCTGTCGAGCGAGCTCACCGGCTCCGTGCTGTCGGTCGCGGGCGGGCGCATGAGCGTTTACAAAGTGGTCGAGAGCGCCGGTCGCTACAAAGAAACCGACGGCGGCGTCTGGACCGCCCAGGAGATCGCCGACAACTTCGCGTCGATCAGCAAATTGTGACGAGGCTGTGCGAATCGGCGAAGTGCTGGAAACTCCGCGGGCGAACGGGGCAAAAGAGGACACGCGGCATCGCTCGATCGGCGAAAGATGCCCGAATCGTTGCTGCGACCATGCGCGGATGTTAGTTTTTTCGGGTCGAGGCCCGCTCGCGCCACGACCCGAACGCGATGCGACGCGAAGCCAACATCCCCCTCTTCCTGTGGGTCGCCACGGCGGTGCTCGGTCACCTCATGTGGGGCGGCGGCGTCGACCATGGCGCGAGGCTACTGCGGCAGACGCTCGACATTCAGAGCTTCGCGCGCTCCGTGCAGAACCGCGCGCGCGGCGTGGGCACTCCGGTGGAAGTCGCGCTGCTCAACGACGACAAGGATGAGCCTGACAAAGAGACGGAGCCCGACCAAAAGAAGGACGAGCCCGAGGACGTCAAACCGCCCGAAGAAGAGCAGGCCGATCGCGATGATCCGGCGGCCAAGAAAACACCGCCGCCGCCAGACAAGAAGCTCGAGCCGGAGAAAGAAAAGAAGGACCCCGATCTCAAAAAGCCCGACGACAAGAAGAAGCCCGAGGCAGAGAAGAAACCCGAGCTGAAGTCGCTCGAGCCGCCCACACCCGCGCCGCCGCAGCTCGATATCGCGCATCAGGTTGCCGTCCGGCAGGTGGTGAAGGACGAGCATCAGGCGGACAACCCGAACGCGAAGTTCATCGCCGACAAAGCGAATCACACCGACGAAGAGACGCAGGCGCGCGTCACGAGCACGGACCAGAACGACGCGAACCCGCAGCCGAGCGGCAACCACTCGAGCGGCGATCAAGCGCCGGGGGACTCCGACCAGACCAAGATCGCGCAGTCCGAGGATCGCGCGGGCAGTCACTACAGCGCGCCCAACGACCAACCCGAGGCCGCTCAGCAAAAGCTGGCGATGATGAAGGCGCCGCAGACGGCGGAGAGCGGTCGCACGCGGAGCGCGGCCGAAGCGCGCGCGCAAGAGGGCGCGGCTAGCGGCTCCGATCACGCCAAGAGCTCGCAAGCCGCGCAAGAAGGACAAAAGGCGCAGGCGGCCTCCAAGGCCACCGATCCGATCCCGGAGTCGCTGACCGCTAGCAACGGGCGTTTCACCGTGCCGGGACCGCGGCAAGCCTTCGTCGACCAGGCGGAGCGCAAGGCTCGCCAGGAGCATCCGTTGCCCAAGCGCCGCAGCACGGGCTCGTCGGTGCTCGGTTACGGCTCTGCCGGCACGACCGCGAACGGCGTCAACTTGAACCTCGACCCCACGATCGCGGTCGCCGCCATCGGCCACGATCAGCT
>DASYCR010000751.1:0-3782 GCA_036500095.1 Polyangiaceae bacterium | reverse complement strand
GCTCTACGGCGGAGACGGGCGCGTCGTTTTCATCGAGCACGTCCCAACCGAGGACATCCAGCTTGTTCTCTAGATCCGCGTCGAGCACGTGACTCGGTTTCGGAGCTTGGTTCAGGACAGAGTCGTTCAGGGGATTTTGATCGCGCTCGCCGTCCAAGCGATTCGAGACGAGCAGGATTTCGCTCGAGCGCGCGTCGATCACCGGCAAGTTTCGCGGCGGGCTCGCGTGACCGCGATAGAGCGAATTGACGATGCCAAAGTCCGCGGACCTGAGCACGAGCCAACGCCGCTCCTTGCCCGCGACCAGCCAGTCGAACGCGTGTGTCGGTGTGTCGAACGCCGGCACGCTCCGTCCCGCATAGTAGCTCGCTGCGCCCGAACTGGCGCCCACGAGGCCGAGCGGCTCACCGGCTCGCGCGTAGTGACGGTACGCGTCGAACACTTTTTTGGGGGAGATCTGCGCGGCGAGTGCCGGGTAGTACACGAAGCTCAGCACCGCGCCGAAGAGCACGCCGACCGCGAGCGTGGCGCGCCCGCGCGGAGCTTGATCCGAAGCTTGACGCGCTCGACCGGCGGCGAACACGAAACGAAACACGTCGCGCGCAGCTGTCACGAGCAACGGCGAAACGACGAGCGCCGGCAAGCCCACGGCCGTCCAGAGCGCCTGCGTGCGCGCGGCGGAACTCATCGACATCATGTGCCCGAGTCGGGGTATGCGCGTGCCCAAGAAGCCAAGCAGCGACGCGCCGAGCAGCGCGGCTTCGACGACCAGCAGCGTGAACTGCAGGTTTCCACCCCACAATTCGCGCAGCGTACGCGGCCAGCTCAGGTAGTCTTCACGTCGCAGTTTTGGCGGGCCGCTCCGTCGCTCTTCGAGCGCGAAGAACAAAACCACCGCGAAGACCGCTGAGCCGCCCTTGAGGATCAGCCCCGAGGTCTCGCGAAAGCTATCCGGAAAGTGCGCGTCGCTCACGCAAAAAGCGCTCAGGGCACGTTCGGGAAAATTCTTGAAGTCCTCGAGCAGCAGCACGAGCAGCGCGACCATCACCATCGGCACGGCGCGTGACGCCGGTGCGCCGCGCTCCAGATCGCGAACAAGGAGCGCGACGGCGATCGCCAGCGCGCCGACCTCCGCGAACGGCAAAACACCGACGACCGGCGCCGAAATGCCATACGCCCAAAGCCCTAGCGCGGGGGTGATCAGCGTGAGCGCGCGCAGGGCGACGTGCCCTTCGTGCGCCTCGGGCTCGACCGCTTGCGGCGTGCGCAACATGTAGCCGAGTGCGATCGGCACGAGCACGCTCCAGGGAAAAAGCCCAGGCCCGAGCTGGGCGATCAGCGCGTCGAACGTCGGCAAGGCTCGCGGACGATTGACGACGGAGCCGAGCAGGAGCGACAGCTGCTCCGGCATCGCAACGGCCAGCGCACGAACGCCGACGGCCAGACACACGGCGCCCGCGCACAGCAAGACCAGGCCGATCGCGTCGCGCACTCGATCCGCCGAAAGAGCGCGCGCCGCCCGCAACGTGAGCCACGTCAAACCGACGGCGAGCACCGGAACCGCCACGCCGAGCAACAGGCCGCGCGTCAAAAAGCCCGCGCTCAAACCGAGCAAGCCAAGACAAAAGTCGAGACCCCGAAGCGCTGCCGATGCGCGCGCGTCGAACAGACAAAGCCCGAAACCCGTGACCGCGCCGGCCACGCCGGCCATGATCACGATCTCCCCGAGCATCGTTCGGGCGTGCAGAAAGTAGAGCGGCATCGTGACGAGGACGAGCACCGCGTACGCCGCGCTCGTGCGATCGGCCAGACGCCGCACGAGCAGGTAGACCGCCCCAGCTCCGAGCAAGCCCCAGACCGCGAGCGGCAAGCGCCCCGCCCAGTCATGCAGTCCGAACAGGCGGAATCCGAGCGCGACGGAGGTGAACGGCAATTCGCCGCGCCCGAGGTCGCCGCGCGTCGGCACGGTGTTCAGCGCGCCTTCGACGTTCAGGCCACGGCCCCCCAGCAAATTCACGGCGATCCGCCGGCTGAGCTCGGCCACCGTGTGCTCCGGAGGATCCCAAATGCCGCTGCTCGCGATCGGCCCAACCAGGCTCAAGAGTGCGACGGCCAGCGCAAAGAGACCGAGCCACGTCGCGCGCGCGCGGCCGTGAGCGCTGTCGTCCGACGCTGCCTGGTCACCCATTTTCGTTCAGCGCCTCGTAGCCGGTGTCACTAGCCGTTGCAACCAGCCAAAAATAGTGGAAGGTCTGCCGCGGCGAGCGGCCACCGACCAGCGAGGTCTAGCCCCGCACCGCCAAAACTCATGCGCTCCGGAACCATTGCCATCGTCGGGCGTTCGAACGTCGGCAAGTCGACGTTCTTGAATCGAGTGCTCGAGGAGCCGCTCGCCATCGTCTCGCCCCTGCCCCAGACGACGCGCGACAACGTGCTCGGCGTCGTGCGCCGCGCCCAAGCGGAGCTCGCGTTCCTGGACACGCCGGGACTGCATCGACCGAGATCCGAACTCGGTCGTCGCATGAACGCGGCCGCTCGCGAAGCGGCGCGCAGCGCGGACGTGGTGATGTTCATGACGGACGTCAGCGCTCTCGACGCGCGCGTTCGCGCCGGCCAGCCCAGCGTGCGGGAGCAAGACGTCGAGCTCCTGAAGACGCTGCCCGACGAGACGCCCCACTTGTTGGTCGTCAACAAAGTCGACACCTTGCGCGACAAGACGCGGCTGTTGCCGCTGCTCGTGGGCTATCAGGAGCTGCGCGATTTCGCCGCGCTGGTGCCGATCAGCGTGCAGACGGACGACGGCGTGGAGCGCGTGCTGGACGCGCTCGCGGAGCTCCTGCCCGAAGGCGACTCGCACTACGAAGAAGACGTGCTCACCGACAGACCCACGCGCTTTTTCGTGAGCGAGTACGTGCGCGAGCAAGTACTGCTCGGCTTGCGCGGCGAGATCCCGCACGCGGTCGCCGTGAGTATCGACGAGTTCGGCGAGAGCGAGCGGATGGTCACGGTCAAGGCGACGATCCACGTCGAAAAGCTGGGACAGCGTAAGATCCTGGTGGGCACGGGCGGCGCACAAATCAAGGCGATTCGCGTGGCCGCCCAGGCGCGCATCGCGCGACTGGTGGGTCGCAAGGTGCACCTCGAACTGTTCGTGCGCATCACGCCGCGCTGGAAGGAAGTGCCGCGCATGCTCGCCGAGCTCGGCTACGCCGACGGCGCGCGTAAGACCAGGAGATCGCCGTGACCGCGTTGATCGCCGTCGTCGGCCGACCCAATGTCGGCAAGAGCACGCTGTTCAATCGCTTGACCGGCAAGAAGTTGGCGATCGTGGATAATCAGCCGGGCGTCACTCGCGATCGTCACTATGCGAGCGCGCACGTCCACGGCCAGAACGTGACGCTGGTGGACACGGGCGGCTTCGACCCCGACAGCGACGACCCGATGCAGCAGGGCATCGCTCGCCACGTCCGCGCCGCGATCGCCGAAGCGGATCTGATCGTGTGTGTGCTGGACGGCAGCGCGTCTCCCACGGCGCCCGATCGGGAAGCGGTCGCGTTGCTCCGGCGCAGCAAGACGCCCGTGATCTACGTCGCCAACAAGGTCGACACGAACCAGCAGGTCTCCGCGGCGAACGAGCTCTACGAGCTCGGGATCAAGGAACTCGTGACTGTATCGGCCTTGCATGGCCGCGGCACGAGCGAGCTCGCCCAGGCGATCGCCAGCAAGTTGCCGGCGGAGCCCGCGCCGGCACCCGTGGACGAGGCGAGCTCGACGCTGCCGCG
>DASYCR010000750.1:0-7869 GCA_036500095.1 Polyangiaceae bacterium | reverse complement strand
CGGCCAAGCTGCACCCGGGCGGCTGCCTCCCGGCACCGAACAAGCACACGTGCCCGGGCTGCTCGCCGCGAGGGTCGGCTCATCGTCCGTCGCGGCGCTGCCTGCGCTCCCGCTCACTTCGCCAGAGCTGCCGCCCAGGTTGCCGCTCCCACTGCCTGGGGTGCCAGCACCACCGGCTACGCCGCTACCCGCCGCGCCACCGGCTACGCCGCTACCCGCCGCGCCGCCGGCGAAGCCCCCGCCTCCACTTGCGGTCGCACCGCCGCTTCCGCCCGAGCCGCTCGCGCCACCGTTCGCACCGGCGCTGCCGCTCGCGCCACCGCTCGCACCGGCGCTGCCACTCATGCCACCGTTCGCACCGGCGCTGCCACTCGCGCCACCAGTGCTCGTCGCGGCGCCGCCCACACCGCCGCTCGTGCCGCCGCTGCCGCCTCTCCCGCCAGCGCCGCCCGCTCCGCTCGCACCGCCGCCCGTTCCGCCCGAACCGCCCATTCCGCCGGAACCGCCCGTTCCGCATTGCGCGATCTCTGGATCGGTGGGGCCGGTTTGGTCGAGACCCAAGAAGGGAATGACGTAGGTGGCATCGAACAAGGCATCGGATGGGCCATGATCGCCGCCGATCGATTGGAACGTGTCGAGAACGACGTAGCCGCAGGCGTTCTTCCATTGCTGGCGCGTTGCCTGGTGGGTTCCCAGCGTGAGTCCCGTGGTCGTCGACGTCGGTGTCGTGCTCAGACTAAGAACATTGGTCCACTCCTTGATGGACTCACCGAAGTTCTTGAAGCTGATGGTTGGGTCGGCGTCGCCGTGAAAGAGCTGCACGCGCGGGCGATGCCCCGTGTACCCTGGGTACATGCCACGAGCGAGACTGCCCCACTGGGCCGCGGTCATGATGTCGTTGCCGCTCGCGCACGTGCTGCCCCAATTGCTCGCGGCGCTCCAACCGGCAGACCAGCAGCCAGCGGGCACGCCCGCGAACGAGGCCCCTGCCTTGAAGACCTCCGGATAAACGGCGAGCAGGGCTTGTGTCATCATGGCGCCCGACGAGTCTCCGGTTGCGTAGACGCGATCCGCGTTCGCGCCGTACGTGGTGACCGTGTACTTCACCATCTCGGCCACCGCTTGCGTGTCGCCGCCCCCGTCGTGCGTGAGGGACTGCTTCGACCCAACGTCCCAACATTTCGCGGAAGACGCTGCATTGGTCGTCTGCGGGAAGATCATGATGAAGCCGTACTTGTCGGCTGCCGCCACGAGGCCTCCCCCCTGCGCCTGGTTAAAAACCGCCGAGGCGCTGCCGCCACAAAAGTGCGAGACCACCAAGATCGGCGGATTCGCGGCGGGTTTGCTCGGCACGTAGATGTACATGCTGATGTAGCTCGGCACGCCGCTCGCCCAACCGGAGATGGGCCCGGTCGGAGATGCGGCGCGGGCCGGCGAGGTCGCCAGCAGCGTCAAGGCAATGGCCGCGGGGAGCGCCAAGTGTCGGAATCGCTGGGAAAAGCGCTCAAGCGGGGGGCCGCTTATCATTTTCTGCACGATGCCGACTAATTCCCAAATTCGGCCATCGGGATCGCGCCCGAGCAAAAATTATTTGTAGGCTGGCGCGGCCGCATAGGCGGTGCCGAGTGCGGTCAGCGAGCCGTCGGAGTTCGTGAGCGCCAAATTCGTGGACCAGGGATACCAGGCGTAGCGCTGCACGCGCGGGTGGCGCGCGAACACGGCGAGCGCCGCATTGTAGAAGTTCACGACGGTCTGCACGTCGGGTGCGCTCAGGTTCAGGCAGCCCCATTCGGTGAGCCAAATGGGCCGGTTGCCCGCGATGCCCTCGGCCCAGCTGATGTAGCTCGCGAGCTGCGACGCGGTTGCGTCGCACGAGCCGGCGTTCCAGCCGTACCAGTGCAAACCGATCACGTCCGTGCGGAGCGCGGTGCTGTCCGCGTTGACGTCGCCGAAGAAGGTCGTAGTCCAGGCTTGGCCCGAGGTGTTTGCCTGGGCCGCGGGGCTGACGGTCTTGATCGCCGAGTTGAGAAACGAGGGCCACAGGTTGATCGCATTGCTGCTCACTGCGGTGCAGCTCGAGTTCGGGTGGGTTGAATCCACCGGGATGTTCGACTGTGTGCAATTGTCGGGCTCGTTGAAGCCGAGCACATAGGGATAACCCTTGCTCACGAACGACGCGACCGCGCTGCTGATGCCCGAGGCGCTCTGCTCGCTGCCCGTGTGGCCCCAAATCATCGGCACGAACACGCCGCCCGCGCCGTTGCTGCACGCCTCGGTCGTGGTCTGCTCCCAATCGTAATACCAAGAGGTATTCAGCTTGGTGCGATCCGCGCACGGCGAATTGGCGACGCCCTTGAAGGGCTGCTGACCCGTGGTCGGCCCGCCTTGGCCGCCGCCGACGGAGCACGTGACGTCCGCCGCCAGTGTTTTCACCGTTTTGTTGCAAGGGTCGCCGAATGTGCCGGTATTGGCCGGCACGCTGCAGCTTTGACGACCGAGACAGAGCGCCTGCATCACGGCCACCGACGCGCTCTCGTCGCACGTGCCTTTGGCCAAGCTGCCGCACGTTCCAGTCGGCGTACCGAAGCTCGCAAAGTTGACGCTGCCGATCGTTTGACCCGCAGGGCAGCTGAGCGTCAGGCTCGAACCCTCCGCGATGGTGCCGCACACGTCGCTGCCGCCGCTCGCGCCGCCGCCACCTGTGGCGCCGGCGCTGCCGCTCGCGCCGCTCGTGCCCGTTCCGCCGGCTCCGCTCTGGCCTGCGCTTGCGCCGCCCATTGCGCCACCGCTCACCCCGGCTGCGCCGCCCGTGCCGCCGCTGGTTGAAACGCCGCCGCCCGTTGTGCTGGCGCCGCCCGTTGCGCTGTTGCCTCCAGCTGACACGCTGCCGCCCGTTGCATTGCCACCGCTGGTCGCGCTGTTCCCCGCGGTCGCGTTGCCTCCTCCGGTGGTCGTCTCCTCCCCTGGAGAACCAGTCGACGCTTTGCTGCTGCACGCGAGCGGAATCGCCAGCACGCCGAGACCGAGCAGAACTTCAAGGTAAGACCGTGGGCGCATCATTTGAGCCTTTTCTCCCAAGCGCCAGTCTAGCTCAGTTACTGGCTCGCGAATCGGCGCGGAAAAATTCAACGTCGGTATCGAAAACGCATCCCATGCGAGGTTGGCCTCGACTCATTCGAGTACTGCAGCGTCAAGCCCGCACGCCAAACTATCTGCAAAGCGCTAAAAACTGCTCCCTGCACGCCCGAGCCCGTTCCTGCTAACCTTAGGAAAGGCCATGAACGGGTCGGCTATCGGCAAGATGGTACGGAGTTGCCGCGAAGACTATGCGATCACTCCCGAGCGACTTTGTGAGCTCGCTTCGGTGCCTTTGCCTAGAATACACGAAATCGAAAAAGGCGCAGTCCCGACGATTGGTGAACTTGTCGCGCTTGCTTCAGCGCTCGGCGTAGATCCTGCTGCGTTGCGTCGCGGCAATCCCGCGAGCGATCCCAAACGAAGCGCGGCGCGTTTTAGGTCGTCATTTGGTGGACTTGCCTTGGAGTCTGCGGACGTCAGGTTGCTCGCCAAGGGAGCTGAAGTTGGTCGTATCTGTGGATTCTTGGGGAGGTTGCTCGCGGAGCCACCATCGCCAGTGGCAACCGCTCGCTCCGTTGTTCCAATCCGTTCAGGCTCGCCACCTTGGCAGCAAGGCTATGATTTAGGTCAAAAGGCGCGCATTCGATTGGCGTCCACCCGCGCTGCGATTCCGAGCATCCAAGGACTTCTGGAGAGTCTCGGCGTACATGTTGCGATGGTCCCCTTCAAATCGACTGAAATCGAAGCCGCGAGCCTTTACGAGGCCGATGCTTCGCCCGTCATCCTCTTGAATTCGAATAGTTCAAGAACGGCCGATCCCCTGCCACGTAGGGCTGCGTTGGCACACGAACTCTGCCACCTGCTCCATGACGGTGGCGAGCGAGATTTGATGACTGCGGTGTCGCGGCCCGAGGATCACGTCGAGTACGAGCAGCGAGCCAATGGATTCGCTCCCAGTTTCATTGCGCCCGGCGCGTGGGTGGCGCCGGAGTCCAAGGAACCGGGCGCGCTCGTTCTGCAGGTCGGTTATGTTTGGGGCTTCAGCTACGAGGGGGCCGTTTGGCATACCAAGAACCTCAAGCTCATTACTCCGGAAAAAGCTCAGGCCCTTCTCGACGATCGTAAGCCGATTTTGGCAGACGGATTCGAGCTGCCAGCGCCCCGCCTGCTACCCAACGAAGGATCGGATATTGAGATCGGCTCGCTTGCGCGCGGACTTCTGTCCGATCGCGTCGTGCGTTCGCTAGCGGACGGACTCATTTCAAGAGGCCGGGCTCGTGAGATTCTCACTCTACAATGAGGTGGCTGCTCGACGACGGCCCGTTCGGGCAGCTGGCGCGGGAGTTCCAACCCAAATGGGACTGGCCCGCAGCCACGCTAGGCGTTGTGGATGTAGTGGCGCAAGCTGCAGCCAAGGACAAATCTGGCAGAAGAGCGAAGCTCCTGGGAATGACCACGCCAAACGGAGGCGCTGTCTCGGTGTTAGGATTGCTAGCCGATTCAGCTGCAGCCGATCTCTTGTTCGACTACTTCCGCCCCAATGCGAGCTTCGCCACCAAAGATTGGGGTGAGCACGCGTCCATCGCATATTGCGTCGCTGACGACAGGGACGCGATTTTCGTCACTTGCGACAGAGGAGCAGCGTATCTCGCCCTTGCGGAGCTCGGCCCAGGACGTGTTGCCTCGCCCTTTGATCTTTGGCATTGGCTCGCTTCCGAAGGGCTCGTGAGCGTCGACACGCTCAATGCCTTATGTCAATTCACGATCAAGAATGCCGGAGACCTGCCGGGGGTTCCCAGTCGGTTTAGCCGTTAGATACGAGGGTTTTCCGAGCTGGCTCATCGCGGCACATCACTCTTCGTCTTGCACCTCGGCGAAACGCGGGTCCTTGCCGTCCCCGCGTTCGAGTGACGAGATTGCTCAGAGTAGATCGTTCTCGATCGCGAAGAGCGCGGCCGCGCCGCGCGTGGAAACTTCGAGTTTGCCGAAGATGCTCTGGTTGTGATGGTGCACGGTGCGATGGGAAATGCCGAGCGCGGCGGCGATCTCCTTGTCGACTTGGCCGCGGGCGAGCAGTCGGAGTACGGCGAGTTCTCGCTCGGTGAGGCCACGCGGAGCGGACGCGCGCGCGCTCGTCTGGCCGGCAGCGTCGAGCACGGCATTGACGGCCGCGCGGTCGAGCCGGCCAGCGCTCACTTCTTCGACGGCGATCGCGGCGGTGCGCTCGGGCGAGTGCGCCGGACGATGCGGTCGCGCTTCGGAGAGCGCTTGCACGAGGTCGGCAGCGGCGAGGATGCGCGCGGCGCCCGAGGGCGCGCTTCCGCGCGGGTAACCGGCGCCGTCCATGCGCTCGTGATCGGCCGCGGCGAGGCGTCCCACGTCGGCGAAGGGCGCGCAGGCATGCAGCACGCGTTCGGTGAACTGCGGATGCGCGCGCACCTTGTCCCATTCTCCCGCGTCGAGCGGTCCGGCCTTGTCCCAAATCGCGTTGGAGACGCTCACGCGCCCGAGGTCGTGCAGCAGACCGGCGAGCTCCAGCGCCTCGACCTCGGCGGCGGGAAGTCCGAGTGCCAGAGCGGCCTGGCGCGCGAGCCACGACACCCGCCGCGAATGACCGAGCGTGAAGACCGACTTGAGATCCGCGAAGTCGGCCAAGACCTGCGCGACCGCGCGCGCGTCCGCCACGAGCCGATGCGGGCGCGGCTCGAGCTCGAGCAACGCCGAGAGCGGCGCGGCGCGGCGTGCGGGAGCCAGGATTTCCTCGCGCGCGCCGTCGAGTGCGCGGACCACCGCGGGATCGAACTGGCCCCCTGCGCGCCGCTGCAAGGTGTCGAGCGAAAGCGACTCGCCGCCGGGCAGCGGCAGAAACATGGCGACCCACTCGGCCACCGCGAGCACTCCCGAGAGCGGCGAGAGCGACTCTGCGCGCCGCCGCCGCGGTTGCCCCTTGCCGTCGAAGCGCTCGTAAGCTTCGTCGAGCGCGCGCACTGTCGCTTCGCTCAAACCGAGGCGCCGCGCGAGCCGCGCGGAGACCTCACAGCGCGCCGCAAAGATGCGCGGGACCAGCGACGGCGCGCGCACCAGGAACCCGGCGACGGTACGTGCGCGCTCGAGGCGCGAACGGCCCTTGGCGAACCCGCGGCTCGCCCCCTGCAGCATTTGAAGTGGCGAAGCCGCGTCGACCGGCGTGAGCGAGGCGCGTAGCTCTTGCTCGTCACCCATCAGACGAGTCTCCTCGTGCGCGGTGGCGCTGCAGCCCAAGTGTCGCAGGAGGCTCGCGTATAAAAGATCAGATTGTGAGACTGACGAAAAGCCGAGCACGCGCCCGAGACCGAGCGCGATCAGCGCCGTGCGCTGCGCCGTCTCGGGCGGCAGGGCAGCGCCCGCGTCGGCGGCAGCGGCGAGCGGGCAGAGCAGTTCCGCGAGGCGCACGGGCGCATGCTAGCTCAGGCGAGGGGCAGAGCGCGCGGTTGTCCTTTCTGGTAACTTTATCCAACGCGAAATGAGTGCGTCGCGCGAGCCGGAAGCAAGAGGGGAGCGTCAGCGGCAGGCGAGCGTGGCGCGCAGCGCGATCGTCCGTGGCGAGCTGCGCGGAGAGCGGCTGCGAGAACTCCTCTTGTCCGTGCCGGTTCGCGAGCGGGACGCCTGGGTCGATGAGCTGCTCGGGTTTGCGGAGCCGCCGCCGGACAGCGCGGAGCTGCCACGCGGAGCGGTGCCCTACTTGCCGAGTGGCGTGGACGAGATCCTGGCGATGGTCCGCGACGTGCCAGTGCGCGCGGACGACCAGCTCGTCGATCTCGGCTCAGGGCTCGGCCGGGCCGTGATCCTCGCTCACCTGCTGTCCGGGGCGCACGCATCTGGCGTGGAGATCCAAGGGCTCTTGGTCGGCTTCGCGAAGGCTCGTTCTGCCGCGCTCAACCTGGCTCGCGTCTCGTTCGTTCACGGCGACGCCGCAGAGGTGAAGCTAGACGGGTCCGTCTTCTTTCTGTACGCCCCCTGCAACGGCGACCTCTTGGCGGCCGTTCTGCGGCGTGTCGAGGACGTGGCGCGCCGCAGACCGATCGTCGTCTGTGCCGTCGCGCTCGAGCTGCACGGCCTCGCCTGGCTCGAGCGCAGAAAGACGGCGCATGTGTCGCTCGCGCTGTACGACTCCTGCGTCGTCGGTGTTCCGCGTCGCGAGCGCCGCTGAATTAGCCTGGAAATAGGTCAAAGTAGGGCTCTGCCTCGGCGAGCACGCGTTTGAATGACGGGCGCGCTTCGAGTCGCGCCAGAAACGCGGCGGCGTTGCGATGCGTTTCGCCGAGCGGGTGCACGCGGTTCGCGTAGTGGAGCGCCGGGGCGGCGGCGCAGTCCGCCAGGCTGAACGCGTCGCCGGCTGCCCAGGTGCGCGTGGCCATTTGGCGCTCGACGACACCGTACGCCGTCTCGATCAGCTGCTTGGCTCGCGCCACGCCGTGCGGATCGTGCTCTCCGGCTGGACGCAGTCGGTCCCCGACGATCTTTTGCATCGGCTCGTGCAGGTACACGTCGTAGAAGCGATCTTGAAAGCGTGTTTCGAGCGCGCGCTCGGGATCCGCGGGCAAGAGCGCCACAGGGCCCGGATGGTGTTGCGCGAGATACTCGATGATCACGCTCGACTCCGGGACGACCTGGTTGCGCGCTCGGTCGCGCAGCACGGGGAACCTTACAAAGGGCCAGAGCTGTTCGAGCTCTGCGCGCGCCCCGGGATCGGCGAGGTCGACGAAACGCGGTTCGAAGGTCGTTTCGTTCTCGTACAGCGCGATCAGCACC
>DASYCR010000749.1:0-12437 GCA_036500095.1 Polyangiaceae bacterium | reverse complement strand
CGTGCGCCCCGGCGGAGGGCTACTCGCTCTCGGTGCGCACGGCAGCGCGCGCCTCGAGCCCGCGGAGCGGTCGCCGCATTCGCTCGGCGCCGCGTCGTTTTTTCCCGGATCTTGGCTCCTACCGGATCTCGAGGACCGGATGCGTTTTTACGTGATGTACCCGAGCGGGCAACAGCTATTCAGATACGACATCGGCGAGGCGATCGCCGGCATGCTACCGATCGCCGAGCAGTACACGCTCGCGGGCTACGTCGGCGCGCTCACGCTGACGCGGGACGGCGCGTTCGTGTACGCCACGGATCACGGAGAGATCGCGCGTAGCGCGCCGCGCGGCAGCCACACGATTTTTCCTCGTGCGGCCGGACAGGCGCTGCCTTGGCGCTTGTTGCCTGCCGAGCGTCTGGACGAAGTATGGAGCGTCGCCGAGGACGGCCAGGTCGAGCTGCTGGAGCTCGCGAGGGGGCTGCCGGTTCCCAAGCGGTTTCGCGTCGACGGGCAGCCATTCGAGGCCGCGGCGAACCACGACTCATTGGCCTTCATCGTCACGAGCGTTGCGGACTCGGACGCGGGCGCGCGCAGCTGGTCGCTGTTGGTGGTCGATTTCGACGGCCACGAGCGCTTCAAGATCGAGCTCCCTGCGCCGGAGATAGGGACCGACGACGCCTGGTACGAAAAGCTCGCGCACGGAAAGGAGCTCGCGCTCTCCGCATTTGCTCCGCTGGTCGCCGTGGGAGGGAGCGCCGCGGTTCAGATGTACGATTATCGCGCGGGCACGAAGGTGTTCGCTCGCTGAGAAGCCCGACCGGCCCAAGAGCGCCGCGGCTCGGGCAACCGCCGAAAACTTGGCCGTTTTCGTGAGTTTGGGCAGATCCCTCGGGACGATGACCTCTGCGCGCGCCGAGTCCGAAATCGCAGCCGTGAAACGATTGGCCGATGAGTTGGCCGAGCGGCAGCGCGAGAAGCCGTCGAGCGCGCACCTGCTCGCCGCGATTGCCGCGCGGCCGAGCGCGGCCTCGGATCTGCTGCGGGAACGGAAGCTGTCGGTCGACGAACTGTTGCGGCTGGCGCAGCTGCAAGTCGAGGAGCTCGAAGAACCCGTCAAGCTTGCCCTGCAACGCGCCAAGGAAATTGCCGGGCGCATGGGGGCCACCGAGGCCTCGTCGGTGCATCTCTTGGTGGCGCTCTTGAGCGAGCCACGCGGTTCGGCGCGCAGGGCGCTCGAATCGTTCGGCACGGACGTCTCGCGCCTCCGCACGCAGGCGTTGCAAGTGGGGCTCGGCCTCGTGGGCCGCCGCCGCAGCCTCGCACCGGAACCGGTGAAGGAGCCGCCGCCCGCTCCCACCGTGCGTCGGCCCTCGACCGCGGTGAGCGTGCCGCTGATACCGGCGCTGCAACGGAAACCACCGTCGCTCGAGAGCGAGGCGAGTCGATCGCCGGGCGTGGTCGTGCCGGTGATGCAGCGACCGACGCCCAAGGCCGTGACGCTCACCAAGCTCGTCGCGGCAGCGGCTCCGCCTTCCGTCAAGGAAAGCGAACCGGACGCCGGCGAACGCTTCGAGCTCGATCCGCAGCGGTTCCCGACGCTCTGCTCGCTGGGCACGAACCTCACGCTGCGCGCGGCGCGCGGCGAGCTCGATCCGGTGGTCGGCCGCGACGCGGTGATCGAGCAAGCGCTCGACGTCCTCGCCAAGCGCGAGGGCAACAATCCGATTTTGGTCGGGATTGCGGGCGTCGGCAAGACCAGCGTCGTGCGCGGCCTCGCGCAGCGCATCGCGGAAGCGCAGGACGTCGCGTCGCTCGATGATCGCGTGATCGTGCAGATCCCCGTGAGCGAGCTGGTGGCGGGCACGGGCGTGCGTGGAGCGCTCGCCACGCGCGTCGGCGCGCTGCGCAAAGAAGTGCTCTCGGCGCGCGGACGGGTCGTGATTTTTTTCGACGAGATTCATCAGTTGTTCGTGGGCGAGGCGGCGGAAGAGATCGCCTCTGAGCTGAAGATCGCGTTCTCGCGCGGCGAGCTGCCGTGCATCGGCGCCACGACGCCCGAGGATTTTCAGAAAGCGGTCGCCGGGGACGCCGCGCTCGCGCGCCGCTTCTCGCTGGTCGAAGTCGAAGAGCCCAGCCGCGAAGACGCCTACCTGATCGTCGACGCGCTGCGCCCGAAGCTCGAGAGCCATCACGGCGTTCGCTACCAGACCGAGGCGCTGGCGCTCGGCGTCGGTTGGTCGGTGCGTTATCTGCCCGGGCGTGCGTTGCCGGACAAGGCCGTCTCGATTTTGGATTTGGCTGGTGCGCGCACCAGGCGGCGCGGCCGCGCCGAGGTGAGCGCGGAGAACGTGGCCGAGGTCGTCGCGGATCTGGCGGACATGCCCGTCGAGCGCCTGCTCGAGGCGGACGGCGAGCGCATGCTGCGCTTGGAAGAGATCCTGGCGGATCGCGTGGTCGGTCACGGCAATCAGATCCGGAAGATTGCCCGGATCTTGCGGCGAAACGCGGCCGGTCTCGGCTCACGCCGTCCGATCGGCACGTTCCTCTTGCTCGGTCCGACCGGCGTCGGCAAAACCGAGACGGCCAAGGCGATCGCGGAGGTCTTGTTCCACTGCGACAGCGCGATGACGCGTCTCGATCTGTCCGAGTTCTCTGAGGCGCACGCGGTGGCGCGTTTGATTGGCGCACCGCCCGGTTACGTCGGCCACGAGGCGGGCGGTCAGCTGACGGAAGCCGTGCGCCGCCGCCCCTACCAGGTGATCTTGCTCGACGAGCTCGAGAAGGCGCATCCCGACGTGCTCACTTCGTTCCTGGCCGTGTTCGACGAGGGGCGCCTCACCGACGGACGCGGGCGCACGGTGGACTTCACCAACACCGTGATCCTGATGACGTCGAACCTCGGCGCGGAAGAGAGCGGCTCATCGCCGCGGCGGCGCGTCGGTTTCGGGGGTGAAGGTGAGAACGAAGCCATCTCGGATCTGGAGGTGCGCGTGGTCGGCGCGGCGCGCTCCGCGCTCGCACCCGAGCTCTACAACCGCATCGACGAAGTGCTGGTGTTCGCTCCGCTCGCCAAGAACGAGGTGTGCGAGATTGCGCGGCGCTTGCTGTGCGGTGTCGAGCGCACCCTCGCGGCGCAACGCGGCATTCGCGTGGAATTCTCGGGCGACGTCGCTGACTATTTGCTCGAACACGGCGGCTTCGATCCGTCGCTCGGCGCGCGCCCGATGAAACGCACGATCGCTCGCCTGATCGAAGCACCACTGGCCGAAAAGATTCTGAGCGGCGAACTCTCGCCCAAGTCCGCGGCGCTGGTCTCCGTCGAAAACGGTGAGCTCGAGCTCGACGTGCTCGACGACGCGTCGAGCAGCGCGGCGGAGTGAGCTCCGCTTGACTGCCTCACTTTTCTGGGGTGCGGGGCGCCGGGGCAGAGCCCCGCACGTCGACGCGGGCAAGTCTTGGCACGCCCAGATCACGATCCGCCACGAAGGCGAGGACCCACATGAATCCGGCAAACCCGGCGTCGACTGGCCTCTGGTCGCGAGCGTTGCGGGGCGACATGCGAAGGAACTCGCCAATAACAAACCCAAAAGCTAGAGAGCATGCCAGCCATGGCATGCTCCCTAGCGCGGCGTCGCTTCCAGCGCGCGACGATAGCGTTCGCGCCGCAGGTCGTCTTCCAGGATCTCGTACGCTTCATCCAGCACGTCCAAGATCATCTGCACGTCGTCGCGCAGATCGACGGTTTCCCCCGTCAAAATGCGGGTCGGTTCGAGCTCGTCCTTGAGCGTCGTGTAGGCGCGGCGAATGTCGTAGCTGGTCGCGTTGCGGTCGACTCCCAGTAGCGCAAAGTAGTCGCCCTCCTCCGTGAGCGCGCGGCGCGACAGAATGCGCGCGCGCAGCGCGGCGTCGTCCAAACGATCCGCGGGCGGGGGAGAAGCTTGCTTGGGCGCGGGGCGGCGCTCGGCCGCGGCTCTCGCCAGCACCGACAGCTCGCACAGCGCATACAGCACCGCCGCGATGTCGGTTGAGCCGGCTCGGCGCAGGATCTCGGACAGCTCGAGGCCGTTTATTTCCCGGATCAGATCGTTCTCGCGCTGTTCGAGCGCGCACTCCGCGAGCAGGTTCGAGGCCGGACCGGAGTCGAGTCGCACTTGCGGTCCGCCGAGTCGGGCGATGGCCTCCGCGGGCGGCACGGCGCGCCGCGCGATTTCGATCAAGACCTCGGCGCCGGTGGCTCCGCCGAACACCGACGGCTCGGCCTGGAGCCGCGCGGGTACTTCGGCTTCCATGCTGGCCGCGCCGCGCGGCAGCGTGGCCACGCGAGCGATCAGCCACTCCGCGTGCGAGCGCAGCACGGGCCAGAGCTCGTCTTGGCGCAAGTGGCCCTGCGCGATCAGCGCCGCGCCCGCGTGGCGACCAAACGGCGGCAATTTGCGGGCGATGCGCGTCGCCAGGTCGCTCGCGAGATCGCCGCGCTGCGCGAGAAACGCGACCAAGGTCTCGTTGTCGGCGCTCGACGCGGCGGTCACGAAATCTCCGTCGCGAAACACGATTCGGCGAATGCCCGCGCTGTCCTCGAAGGCCAAAGCGCCCGTGTAGCGCGAGCGCACTACCTGCGCGAGCGCGCGCAGAGCATCCCCGTCGCCGAGCGTCGGCGGTACGTCGAGCTTCGTCAACCGCTGCTTGGCCATCGGGGGAATCGTGGCTTCTCCTCGCGAAGCGTCCGGAGAATTCGTGGCGCGTCCTGGCGGAGCCGTCGAAGGCTGCGCTGGATCGACTGGCGCCGCCATGCTCGGGGGCGGCTGTGAGACGCCGTGCGCAGTGGCTCCGCCGACCACGTTGGTTGGGCGGCTCGGGCTCGGCTCGGGCTCGAGCGCGGCTCGCTCCGGTATCTCGCTCTGCATTCTGCGCCCGCGCACGGGCGTAACGGGAGGGTCGGTCTCGCGTTTGGATTGCGGAGCCCCGTCCGAGACGGAGTCTGGCGCTTGCGAGTCGCTCGTGGGTGGGGGCGTCTCGCGGCGCCCGGCCATTTCTTCCGCGCTCGCTCGAGCGCCCGGCGCCGCGGTATGGCCGGCGCCAGTGGTCTTGGTGCCGCGCGTGCCTGGATCGGCGTCGGATCCCCCGGCGGTGCCTGCCGCGCTGTCGTCGTCGTCGTCGTCGTTTTCGAGCGGCTCGTCGAGTGCCTCCAGCACGTCCGCCGGCAAGATCGCCTCGAGTTCCGCCTCGGGCGAAAGGCGATCGGCGGGCGCCGCGATCGAGCTGCGGGACGATTGCACGCGCCGTTCGGCCGTGGCGAGCAGCGATTCCAGCGCGGGGCTCAGTTTGGCTTGCGGCAACTCGTGCGTGCGCGGCATCAGCGACGGGCTCGAGCTGGCGCCCGAGTTGGGCGGCAGCTCACTCACCGGCTGGAACGGAGCAGAGTGAAATGCGTCCGAGCTCGCCGGCGGAGCGACGAACGGGGAGCTCGGCGAGCTCGCTGCCGGCGATGAGCGCGGCTCGTCGCTCGGTCGCACGCTCTCGCCCTTCGACGCTTCATAGCGGTAGGGACGACGCGTCGCGGCCACTAGCACGGGCGCCCGATTGGGCGGCGGAATGCGGGTGTTAGAATCCGGGCGCTTGCTGGGCGCGCCAATCAACAGCTCGACTTTGCGCAGCAGCGCAGATTCATCGACTGGCCGTACGAACGAACCGCTCGACTGCTCTTGAACGGACTCCACCTGCTCGTCGAGGGTGCGGCCTGGTTCGCCGAGGAAGAGTACGTCCACGCGAGGTCCGGGCACCTCGTGCAGGCGCTTGATAGTCTCGAGCGCCTGCGCGGTATCGGCGTCGCACAGAATCAACGAGGGGCGCTGCACGGAGGCGCGGCTGAGCAGCAGCGTCAGCGGCACGTCGACCACGCCGTAGCCGCGTCCGCGCAACGCAGTCGTGAGGCGCTCCGCTTCCGCCGAAGCGTCGCTCACGAAAATGAGCGAAGCCGTTTCCGGGCTGCTGCCGGGGTCACTCCCGGTCGGAGGATCGAGCGCCACGATGAAGCATGGATTCTACGCGACTCTCGCTCTGCCTCGTAGTGGCAATTACGGCGTGGTCACAAACGGCGTGCTTGTCGCCCGCGCATCCGTGATTCTCAACTCGCCGGCGGGCCGGGCGTGGAAGAGCGCGACGGATCGTCGTGGGCCGTCGAGTGCCCGCTGAGGCGGAGTGCGATTCGCTCGCCCAAGAGCGGCCAGTAACGGGCGGACACCACGGCAACCGTGATGAAGATCACCAAGAACGACTCGCCGAAGTTCAAGCCGAACACACTGTGAAGGCTAGCGTAGTTGCGCGGGCTTAGCTCCCCCCAAGACAGCGCGATTGACAGTGGAGTTTTCCGCTCTCAAGGTGAGCGCCGATGCGAGGTCCCGAGCCAATCGTGGAGCTTCCGGCCGCAGCTCCGGGCGAGCTCGATTGCGTGATCGGCTTGGGTTCGAACCTGGAGGATCGTCGCGCCCACCTCGTAGGCGCGATCCGAGGCGTCCTTCGGCTCGGAAGTTTGATTGCGGTCTCGCCACTTTACGAGAGCCTCGCCATCGGCGCCCCGCAGCCGGACTACCTGAATGCTGCCGTGCGCGTGCGAACGCGGCTCGCGCCACGCGCGCTGCTGGCGGAGCTGCTCGAGCTCGAGCGATGCGCCGGCCGAGTCCGACGTGAGCGCTGGGGGCCGCGCACACTCGATCTCGATATTCTTTGGATTTCAGGTCGCGCCGTGGTCGAGCCCGGTCTCACGGTGCCGCACCCCGAGCTCGGTCGACGCGCGTTTGCCGTCTTGCCGCTCGTCGACGTCGCGCCCGACGCGACCGATCCGGTGACCGGCGTGTCGTACGCATCCGTAGCCAAGCAGCTCGACCGGACTGGCGTTCGGGAGCTTCCGAGCAGCCGTGCAGGATGGCTGGAATCCGTGGAATTTGCCGGTCTAGACATGCCTAGCCCGTGATGGTACGAGCCGCGCGCGCAAAGTGCGACGCTCTCGGATTTTCGTAAGTGTTTCCGGCCGAGTGCGGCGCCAGCCCGACGAGACCTCCGCATGCTGATTGAACTCTGTGCCGCGACCTCCAGCGACTCTCTTTCGGCGATCGGGAGCGCCTGGAACGGCCGCGCGATCACCATCGACCTCGACAAGAGCGTGCTCGTGCAGGCGGTGCTGTTCACGGTGCTGCTCGTCGTGCTCAAGCCGCTCTTGTTCGACCCCATGCTGAAGGTGTTCGCGGCGCGTGAAGAACGCACCGAGGGCACCCGCGCCAAGGCGCGGGCGTTACAAGAGCAGGCCGGCGAGCTGCTGCGCCGCTACGAAAAAGAGCTCGAGCGCGTGCACAAGGTGGCAGCCGAGGAGCGCGAACGGCTGCGCACGGAGACCGCCAAGCTCGAGGCGGAGATCGTGCGCGAAGCGCGCGACGTCACGGCGCGCATCGTGGACGAGGGCCGGCGCAAGCTCGAGAGCGAAGTCACGGCCATCCGCGCGTCGCTCGGCCGCGAATCGGAGCGCGTCGCCGAGCAGATCAGCGAGCGCGTGCTCGGAAGGCCGGTGAACTGATGTCACGCGCGTTCCGCTGGCTGCCGTTGTGCGCGCTGCTCCTGGGTTTGTCGCTGAGCGAGCGAGCGAGCGCGAATCAGCAGCAAATTGCGGCTGCCCACGCGCCCCAGGCTCACCCTGCCCCGACGCAAGCCGAGGACCCGGAGCAGCACGTGCCGACCTTCGACGACATTAACTGGTACTACGGCGTGTTCGGCGAGAAAGAGGGCGTCGAGCCGAGCCTCTGGTATCGGCCGAAGGGCATGCCCGTGCCGTTCGGCGCGATGCTGTTCAACAGCACCATTCTGTTTTTTCTGCTCTTCCGCTTCGGGCGAAAGCCGGTCATGGACGGCCTGCGCGCGCGCAAAGTCGCCATCCTGCGCGGCATAGAAGAGGCGGAGAAAATGCGGATTGCCGCCGAAGCGCGCTTGGCCGAGTTCGAGCAGAAGCTCGCCACGATAGAGGAGGAGATCACCCGCGTACGCGACGAAATGCGCGCTACGGGTGAAGCCGAACGCAAGCGCATCCTGAGCGAGGCGCAGGAAAAACGTGCGCGCATGGAGCGCGACGCGCGCGTGCTCATCGAGCAAGAGCTCAAGGCGACCCATGAGCTCCTGCTCGGCGAAATGGTGAGAGGGGCAGTGCGCGCGGCCGAGGCCAGCTTGCTCGCCAAGATCACCGCTCAAGATCACACGCGCTTGGCCGAAGAACACCTGGCTGGGCTGAAAACGGCTGCCATCACGCTGCGAGGCAAGGCATGAGCAGCGCAGTCGCCGATCGCTACGCGCGCGCGCTGTTCGAGCTCGGCCTCGAAGGCGGCAACCTGTCCGCGCTCACCGAACAGATCCAGAGTTTCGCCGCGAGCTACGCCGCGAGCCGCGAGCTCAGCGCCGTGCTCGACAACCCGATGATCGACGCCGGTCAGCGCGCCGCGGTTTTGGCGGACGTGGCGCAGCGTGCGGGCCTGAGCGGAGTGGGCTTCGACGGTGTGCGCTTGCTCGCGCGCCGCAAGCGCCTGGCCGCGTTACCGGAGATCGCGCAGCGTCTCGCGGAGCTCGCCGATCAGGAGCTCGGCGTCGTGCGCGCCACGGTCACCTCGGCGACCGTGTTGCCGGAGTCATTTTACCAGAACCTGGTGAGCGAGCTCGAAGGCAACCTCAAGCGCAAGGTCGCGCTCGAGCGCAAGCAGGATCCGTCGTTGATCGCCGGCGTCGTCACGCGGATCGGCGACAACACCGTTGACGGCTCCGTCAAAGGGCGGCTGGCCGCGATCGAGCGCCAGCTGTCCGCAGTGTCCGGCGCATCCTAACGGCGGCGCAGCGAACCCCACTACTTTCGCGGATCAGGGTCCGCGTTTCAGACCAGAAAAACTCAGAGAAATAAGCCATGCAGCTCAGCGCCGACGAAATCTCCTCCATCATCAAGAAGCAGATTCAGAACTTCGACCGCGCCGCGCTGGTCAGCGAGACCGGCACCGTGCTCACCAGCGGCGACGGCATCGCGCGCGTGTACGGCCTCGAGAGCGCGCTCGCCGGCGAGCTCGTCGAGTTCCCGGGCAGCTTGTTCGGCCTGGTTTTGAACCTCGAGCAAGACAGCGTCGGCGTCGCGGTGCTCGGTGACGCGACGGGCGTCAAAGAGGGCGACGTCGTCAAGCGCACGGGCCGCATCGCGGACGTGCCCGTCGGTGAGGGTATCGTCGGTCGCATCGTCAACGCGCTCGGTCAGCCGGTGGACGGCAAGGGACCCATCGAGAGCAAGCAGCGCCGCCGCATCGAGGTGAAGGCGCCCGGCATCATGAGCCGCCAGCCCGTCAAAGAGCCGCTGCAGACCGGCATCAAGGCGATCGACGCCATGATCCCGATTGGCCGTGGTCAGCGCGAGCTGATCATCGGCGATCGTCAGACGGGCAAGACCGCGATCGCGGTGGACGCGATCATCAACCAGAAGGGCAAAGGCGTCTTCTGCGTGTATGTCGCGATCGGCCAAAAGTCGTCGACCGTGGCGCAAGTGGTGGACAAGCTGACCCAGCACGGCGCTATGGACTACACGGTGATCGTGATCGCGGGCGCCTCGGAGACCGCGCCGCTGCAGTATCTCGCGCCGTACACGGGCGTCACGATTGCCGAGTTCTTCCGCGACACGGGTCGCCACGCGCTCGTCGTGTACGACGATTTGTCGAAGCAGGCCGTCGCTTACCGCCAGATGTCGCTCTTGCTGCGTCGCCCGCCGGGCCGCGAGGCGTACCCGGGTGACGTGTTCTACGTGCACTCGCGCTTGCTCGAGCGCGCCGCCAAGCTGGCCGAGCGTTACTTCGTGGTGCGTAAAGGCTCCACGGTGCCGCCGGGCGATCAAGCGTTCCGCGGGGTCGACGGACAGGCTTACCTCGGCGAGGAAGCCAAGCACCAAGCCCAGAAGGCGCTCGAAGCGCGCCCGGAAAAGGCGGATCTCGAGGTGCAGCGCGACCCGCACTCGGGCGGTTCGCTGACCGCGCTGCCAATCATCGAGACGCAGGCCGGTGACGTATCCGCGTACATCCCCACCAACGTGATTTCGATCACGGACGGCCAGATGTTCCTGGAAAGCGACCTCTTTTACTCGGGTGTTCGCCCCGCGATCAACGTCGGTATCTCCGTCAGCCGCGTGGGCGGCAACGCGCAGATCAAGGCCATGAAAAAGATCGCCGGCACGCTGCGCCTCGACCTCGCACAGTTCCGCGCGATGGAAGCCTTCGCGCAGTTCGCGAGCGATCTGGACGCTGCGACGCGCGCCCAGCTCGAGCGCGGCCGTCGCCTGGTCGAGTTGCTCAAGCAGAACCAGTACGTGCCGCTCGCGATCGAGAAGCAGGTCGTGATCATCTACGCGGGCACGCAGGGCTACGTGGACAAGCTGCCCGTCGAGTCGCTCCGCCAATACGAAGAAGAGCTCTACCGATTCATCGACGAGAAACACGCGGACGTGTGGGAAGAGATCCGCAGCAAACGCGAGATCAACGACGACACCAAGAAGAAGCTCGACAAGGCCCTGAAGGCCTTCGGCAAGAAGTTCGTCTCCAGTGAGGAGTGAGCGCGCTTGGCGAACCTGAAAGCCATTCGCAAGCGGATCGCGAGCGTCAAATCCACGCAGAAGATCACGCGCGCCATGAAGATGGTGGCGGGTGCGCGCTTGAACCGCGCGCAGCAGCGTATTCTCGCGCTTCGGCCGTACGCGGTGAAGACGGGTGAGGTGCTGGCAAACGTCGCCGCTCGTCCCGGCGAGGGTGAAGACGGCGCCGTCAGTGATCAACATCCGCTGCTCGAGCGCCGCCCCGAAAAGAATATCTTGTTCTTGGTGATCACCAGCGACCGCGGCTTGTGCGGCGCGTTCAACACCAACATCTTGCGCACGGCCGAGCGCGCTTGGCACGAGCGTGAGGCGCAAGGTCAGACCGTGAAGATCGCGGTGATCGGCCGCAAGGGGCGGGATTTCTTCAAGCGCCGCAAGGCGCCCGTCTTGCACGTATTTTCCGACATTTGGGAGCGGCTCGATCTCGAGCAGGCGCGCGCGATTGCGCGCGAGGTGCTCGGGCCGTTCGTGCGCGGCGAGGTCGACGCGATTTACCTCGTCTACAACGAGTTCAAGAGCGCGATGACTCAGCGCGTGGTCACCGAGCCGCTGTTTCCGCTCAAGAAGGCCGAAGCGAGCGAGAGCGAGACGGAAGCCAAGGACAATGAGCCGGAGTGGCTCAAGCATCGCGAATATTTGTTCGAGCCCGAGCGCGGACGGCTCTTCGAACGCCTGGTCCCGATGTACGTCGAAGTCTCGATCTTGCGCGCGCTGCTCGAGTCGATGGCGTCCGAGCTCGGCGCGCGCATGACGGCCATGGACTCGGCCACCAAGAACGCGTCCGAGATGATCGGCAAGTACACCCTCCAATACAACCGGGCCCGCCAAGCGGCGATCACCACGGAGCTGATGGAGATCATCGGCGGCGCCGAAGCGTTGCGCGACTGAGGCCGACCCGCATGGCGCGCCGATCTAGCACCCGAGCATCCCGCTCCGAGCGCCGCGTCGTCAAAGAACGCGCCTCGCGCGCGCGCCAGCACGGTTTGCCGGAGGCCAAGCAGGCCGAGCGTCGCGTCGCGATCTCCGCGCCCTCGCGCGCCGCCGAGCACGCCGACACGAGTTTCGTCTCGAGCGAACCCAATCGACGCATGCCGCTGGTCGTGAAGTTGCTCGCGATCGGTCTGCTCTTGTTGGGCGGCGTCTATGCGGCGGCGGCCTTTCGCGACCACAGCTCGGCCAGCTCGGAGCCCACGTCGCGACCTCCGGTGGAGAGCGCGTCAAGCGCGACCGTCGCGGCGAGCGCTGCGGAGCTCGCCGCGCCTGCGCCGAGCGCGGCCGAGCGGGCGCTGCCTGCGCCGACGACGGAGCCCATGGGCCTGGCGCCGACCCCGGTCGTCGCGCCCAGCGCGCCGCGCCCCGTTGCTCTCACGACGGCTGCTCCCACGCCGCCAGCGCGGCCTGCAGTTCCGAGCCTGCCCGCCGTTGCGACCGCGACCGCAGCCGCCGCAGCGCGGCCCGCGCTGAAGGAGCCAGCCGCGGTGAGAGAGCCCGTTGCGGCGAAAGAGCCTGTGATTCCGGCGGTTCCTAAGCCGTCCGCGCCGCCCGCAGCAACGCCTGCTCCCGCCAAACCGAAGCCCGCGACGGCACCGGCGGCAGACAATCCATACTGAACGCGCGATGCACCTTCGATAAGCGTGCGTTGAGGAATTGTTCAGTAACCCTGTGGGGTGAAGCGCTCGGCACGCCTCGTGTGGCGCGAACAGCGTGAAATGAAAAGCGTCATCTGATTGACACTTTTGCGTTCGTCTTACTAATCTCGAAATTCAACCCGGGCCACCGGCGCTCCAGAGCGAGCCCCGGTGGC
>DASYCR010000748.1:0-21131 GCA_036500095.1 Polyangiaceae bacterium | reverse complement strand
TGCTAATTGGAATCGCCGCGCTGCTGACCTGTGGGGTGGGCGCGCTCGCGCTGCGCGGGTCCCGTTTCACGCTCGTCGCGTTGCCTGTCTACAGCTACGGCGCGATGCTGTGCCTCTCGCTGGTCGTGGGCTGGTTTTTGACCTTGCACCTGGGCGCGCGGGCCGAGATGAAACGCGAGCTCTTGGCGAACACCTATTTTGTCGCCGCAATCGCAGCCGTACTCGGGGCCCGTGTGCTGTACGTGCTGACGAACCTGGGCGAGTTCCACAGCATCACCGATGTGCTCGCGTTGCGACGGGGCGGGCTCGTCGCGTACGGCGGCTTTCTGGGCGGGTTTCTCGGATCTTGGGCCTACCTGCGCTGGCGACGAGCATGCTTGTTGGCCTGGGCAGACGTGGCGGCACCGAGTTTGGCCAGTGGACTCCTACTCACTCGCATCGGCTGCTACCTGTTCGGTTGCGACTTTGGTTTGCCGCTTAGTGAGACCGCTCCCGGCTGGCTGAAGAAGCTCGGCACGTTCCCACGTTGGCCGGAGAGCTTGCTCGATGGAGCCGGTTCACCCGCGTGGACACAGCACGTCGTGGAACGTGGCTTGTCGGCGACGAGTCCGAACTCGCTGCCCGTGCACCCGACTCAGCTATACGAATCGCTGGCGGGCGCGCTCTTGCTGGCCATGTCGTTGTGGCTCGGAAGAAGGCGGCGCTTTCGCGGTGAAATATTCTTTGCGCTTACCTTGGGCTATGGCTTGTTGCGCTTCTTGATCGAGATCGTGCGAGACGACAGCGAACGCGGCACCTGGGGTCCCGACCTGCCGCAGCAGTGGTTGATTCCCGCGGCGCTCGTACTGTTTTCGGTGGCCTTCGCAATCGGCCCAGCGCGCGAGATTGCACGGGTCGCGGTGCGGCGTGGAGCGCTCGTCGCTCTTGTCGCGCTGCCGATCGTGGCTCACCTGTGGTTGGAACCAGCGCGCTTTGCGGCGCCGCCGCGCGTCGCGCTGTCGACATCGCAGTGGGTCGCGCTCCTGACGGCTTGTCTGGTTGGCTACTTCTGGCGGGCTCGGAAGGGCCTCATGATGAGCGAGCCGGGGCAGGCGCCGGAGCGGGTTTCAGCCAAATAGGCTTATCCGCGTCGCGCGAGCTCGACTTGGTAGCGGACGGGTTCAGCGCCGTCGACCAGGATCACGAGTCGGCGCTCGTCGACGTCGCATACGGCGAACGCGTTGGCGGCTCTGCCGGGTGCGTCGTCGTCCACATTCTCGATCAAGCTCTGGATCGTGACGTACGGCACGCCGTCGATCACGTCGAAGTGATTCCAATGCACGTGCCCATTGAAGACGGCGATCACGTTGCCCGCTTCGCTCACGACGCGTTGGAGCGCGCGGCGTTCCGCGACCCGGCATACGTGGGGTCGCTTGTCGAACCAGCGATTGCCGTCGAGCCGCATTTCACTGGCCGGGTGATGCATGAGCACGACGCTAGGGCCCGTCGCGCGCTCGAGGTCTTGCCTCAGCCAAACGAGTTGCTCGTCCGGTAGATGAACGGCGCGGTCCTGGATCTCGAGCGTCCTCAGCACGCAAAAATGGATGCCGGCAACGTCTCGACTATAGAAGAGCGGCCCTTGGTGTTGCCAGAACGTGCGTAGGTCGTCGTCGCTCAAGTTGATCTGGTCATGATTGCCGGCGACATGGAGCAGGGGCGCTTGCAGGTCGGCCATCGTGCGGATGAAGCGACCGTACTGCTCGAGGTCGCGCTCGCGGTCCTCGTCCTCGATCACGTCTCCCAGATTCACGACTAGGTCGGGCTGATCTCGGCGATTCATGCGCTCGACGAACGCGCTACACAGGTCTTCAGCGCGGTGAGTCAGCTTGCGCAGCTTGCCCTCGAAGTGGGTAAGTGGGCCGAAATGCACGTCGGAGATGAGCGCAAAGCGCATACCCAGTGTTCTAAGATGGGGGCGGCTATTTTGCCGCGGAAAAAAACGCGCTAGTGGAAAGAGGCAAATGACCAATCGATGCTTGGGTGCGGCTCTCGTCCTAGGTCTTCTCACGCTGCCCACGGCTTGCAGCAAAAAGCAGGATCAAGCGGTCGCCACGGGTGGCTATCAGCCAGCGCAGACGGCTCCGGGTGCTCCAACGGCGCAGCCGGGGGTACCGCAAGCTCAACCGGGTACGCCAGCGCCTCAGCCCTCTGCGACAGCGCCCGCACCCACTCCCGCGCCGCCGCAAGCAACGGATCCCGCCGTCGCCGCGGCCATTCAACCCGTGCTCACCCAGCTCGGTGCGAGCCAAGTGGTCGCGGGCTCGAAGCCGCTCGGTACGGCGGTCGTCGGCAATGTCGGCCCAGGGCAAACACTCGAGTCCCAGCTCATGCTGCAACCCAACAAGTGCTACAGCGTGGTCGCCGCCGGCGCACCAACCATCACGGAGCTGTCTGTGCAGCTCGTGGCCGTAACGATTCTGCCAGGCCTGGCGCCCGTGCTCGCAACCGATCAGGATACCGGGCCGACTGCGGTGCTCGGCAAGAAACCGAACTGCTACAAGTGGGCGCTGCCCGTGCCGGTCGCGGCGAAGATCGTCGTGCAAGCGAGCGGTGGCCAAGGGCCGGCCGCGGCGCAAGCGTACGAAAAATAGAGCTCAACGCCGGCGCTTGCGGGCGACCAATAGCGTCAGGGTTGGCGCACCGAGCGCAGCGGTCACGATGCCGACCGGGAGTTCTCGCCCTGGCATGATCAAGCGCGCGAACAGGTCGGAGCCAACTAGAAAAGCCGCGCCGGCTAAGGCGGACATCGGTAGCAGCGTACGGTAGCTGCCGCCGAGCGAGAGCCGCACGGCGTGCGGCACGATCAGGCCCACGAAGGCGATCGGACCGCACCACGCCACGCAGCCTGCGACGCCGAGTGAGCCGAAGCCGAGGGCGAGCAAGCGCAAGCGCGCCACGTCGACCCCTTGGCTATGCGCGAGCTCTTCCCCGAGGGCGAATGCTTGTAGCTGCCTGCGCAGCACGAGCAACGCGCCGCAAGAGACCAACGAGATCGGCAAGAGTAAGAGCGCGCCGCGGTAACCGACCTGTGGCAGCTGGCCTAGCGCCCACTGCGTTGCTGCAAAGAGCGCACGAGCGTCGGATAGGTATTGTACGCCGGTCGCCAGCGCGCTGGTCGCCAGCGTGACCGCGATGCCCGAGAGCAATACGTCGCTCGAGTGAACGCGCCGCGACGCGGCGAGCCCGGCCACAATCGAGCTCGTGCACAGAGCGCCGGCGAAGGCGCACAGCGTCACCCACGGCAAGCCGCTCACCGTGCGCGAGGCGTCGAAAGCCAGCGCCGTCAGCGCTCCCAGCGTGGCGCCGGCGGTGGTTCCAACGGTGTCCGATGTGGCGAGCGGATTTTGAAACAGCGCCTGGAACACCGCGCCGACCAGGGCGAGCGTGGCTCCGACCAGAGCGCCCACCAGCACGCGCGGCACGCGTAGCTGCCAGAGGATGAACGCTCCGCGCTCGCCCTCTGGGCGTTGACCTACGAACACGGCGAGCAAGAGTAAGCTCACGCAACACGCGACCAGGAGCGCGACGCGCCCTCTCATGCCGTCCTCCTGCGCGGAACGATCAAACGCGCAGCGTCAGCGGTCAGAACGGTCATCTCGACGCCGAACAATCGGCTCATTTGCTCCGGCAGCTCCGGCGCCGTGAAGCGCGTCTCGAAGTGCACGCGTCCAGCAGCGAGACCGATGACACGGATGCGGCTCACGTCGTGTAGGAAGCGGAGCAAGTTCACGTCGTGGCTCACGCACAGAATCGTCTTGCCGTCTTGCCAGGCGCTGTCGAGCAGGCCGTAAACGTCGAGCTGTTGAGCGGGATCGAGGTGGTTGCCCGGCTCGTCGAAGAGCAACGTGCTGGCGTCCTGCGCCATCAAGCAGGCGAAAGCGACGCGCTGTCGCTCACCCCCGGAGAGTGAGAGGATCGATTGTTCGGCGTGTCGTTCAGCGCGTACGCGTTCGAGCGCGCGGAGCGCCGCCTGGCACGAGTCCGCGTAGGTCTCTGAAAATCGAAAGCGCGCCGCGGCCACGGTGTCGAGCGCCGAGAGGGGTTCGTCGGCGCGCACGTGTTGAGGCAACCAGGCCATGCGCGCCGCGCGTTCGCGCCCGGTAAGTTCGCTCACTCGGGTGCCACGTGAGTAGATATCGCCCGCGCTCGGCTGCACGAGCCCGATCGCGGCCCGAATCAGCGTGGTCTTACCCGCACCATTGGGGCCGATCAAAGCTACGAAATCGCCGCTGCCGAGCGCGAGCGAAACTCGATCGACGAGTGCGCGACCGTCGACCTGGACGGTCACGGCTGAGAGCTCGAGCTCGTTCACTGGGCTGCTCCGGCGCTGAACAAGCGCGCGATCTCTTGCGTCAGGCGATCGGCAAAAGCGAGAATGCGTGGACCGACGCTGAAGGCCTCGGGTGCGACGAGCACTGAGACGTGTCCCGTCTTGACGGCGGAGAGCGGCGTGACGCGCGCGAAATCGCCGAGGAACGCAGCTCGCTCCACGTCGCCCCCGCTGGTAGCGAGCACGATGATGGCATCGGGGTCGAGCGCGATCAGCCGCTCGATCGACAGACGTGGAATGCCGGGCACGTCCTCGGCGACCGCATTGCGGGCTCCCGCGGCGCGCAGCACCGCGCCATGTATCGAATTTCGTTTGACGAACAGGACTTCGGCGAGCTTGCCGGGGGTTTCCGCGAGCACCAGGAGTACGCGCGGTCCGTGTGGGGGCTCCGCCGTCGACAGGCGCGACGACACGTGGTCGGCGAGCGCATTGGCGGCGTCGGTGTGTTCGGTGAGCGCGCCGATTCTGCGTGTGCTCGCGACGATCTGGTCGACCGAGAGCCAAGGCAAGAACTCCGCGGGACCGAGCGCGCTGAGTTCGCTCTTGGCGGTGTTCACGGCAGACTCCGTCATGATCAGCGTGGGCGCGAGACGCGCAATGGCTTCGTACGACGGCGTGAGACTCGTGCCGACGTGAGGCAGCTGGCGCGCGGCGTCCGGGTAGTCGGAGTAATCACTCACAGCGACCAAGCTCGTGCCCGCACCGATCGCGAACAACGTTTCGGTGATCGCGGGCGAGAGTGAAACGATGCGCGCAGGCGAGCCGTGCTCCTTCGCTGACGGACTCGAGCGCGAGCAGTTCGAGAGCAACGCGCCCAGCAGCAGCGCGACTACATGCAGCAGGTTCCTGCGGTTCACGAGCTTTTGGCGCGCCGATGAGCTTTGGGTTCCGAACCGGCGTCAGCGGTCGAAAGGCTGCGTTCGTGCAAGATTCGGAGCCCCTCCAAGGTGAGGTTCGGATCGGTCTCTTGAATGCGCGCCGAGTGCTTGGCGATCAGCGCGCTCAAGCCTCCAGTGGCGATAATGCGACAGGTGAAGCCGAGCTCTTGCTGGAGGCGATCGACCAAACCGTCGACGAGCGAGGCATAGCCGAACACAACGCCGGATTGCAACGCGTGCGTGGTGTTGCGGCCCACGACGTGTGGCGGCGCCGAGATCTCCACGCGCTGGAGCTTGGCCGCATGCGAGAGCAAGCCGTCGAGGCTCACTTGCACGCCGGGGACGATCACGCCGCCCAGGTACTCGCCCTTCGGCGAGATGCAATCGAACGTGGTGGCGGTTCCGAAATCGACGACGATCACGGCGCCATGGACGCGCTCGAAGGCGGCGACCGCGTTGACGATGCGGTCCGAACCGACGTCACGGGGGTTCTCGTAGAGCACGGGGATGCCGGTCTTCATGCCGGGCCCGACGATGAGCGGGTCGCGCGCGAAGGCCTGGCGCACGGCCTGACTCATCACCTCCGTGAGGGGCGGCACGACGCTGGCGATGATCGCCGCGTCGATGGCGTCCCGCGGCACTTTGCGCAGCGACAATAGCTCGAGCAAAAGCACGCCGTATTCGTCCTCCGTGCGCGTGCGTACGGTCGAGACTCGGAAGGTTTGCTCGAGCGCGCGTTCTCGGTAAAGTCCGAAAACGACGTTGGTGTTGCCGATATCCACCGCGAGCAGCATGGGTCGCTCTCTCTACTACTGCTTGAGAGCGGCCGCCACGATGACGTCTCCCTCGGCGAGCCGCTCGAAGCCTGGGCCGCCCTCGCCGATCAGCGTGTAGTCGCCGTCCAAGTAGGGATGACGTCCGAGCGTCACGAACAGCTGACTGTTGCCCGTATCACGTCCAGCGAGAGCAATGCCGACACTGGCGCGCTCGAAGGACACGGGTGCGGTCTCGCAGCGCAGCGCAGGCCGATCGGCTCCGCCGTAGCCGTCCCCACCCGGATCACCGAATTGTGCGACGAAGCCTGGCACGACGCGGTGCACGACTAGCCCGTCGTAGAACTTCGAACGCACGAGCTCGAGCACGCGAGCGACCGCCTTGGGCGCGAATTCAGCGTCGAGCGTGAACTCGAGGTCTCCGACGTCGGTTCGCAATACGATTGGGTAGCGGCCGGCTGCGACCGCGACGTCCGCGCCCACGGCTGCCGGCGCATGTGATTCGGCCACGCACTTGCGTGCATTGTCGCCGAGCAAACGCAGCGCTTGCTCGGCGTGTTCGCGGAGCGACGGACTTTCGCCCTTGCAGGCGAGCTCGATCTTCTCCTTCACGCCGAGCACTTCCAGGGCGCCCGCCGCGTCGATCAGCGCGCTCTTGAGTTCGAGATTCGGGCTCGCGTCGAAGCGTTGGAATGCGCTGGACAGCGCCTGAATCACACTGGGATCCGGATGAGGCGCGATTTTTTCGTCCGAGCGCTCGGCTGGCGCTGCGGCTGCGCGATTGGGATAGCTGGAGAGCACGCGCGCGGCGCTGGCCACGACTCCGGGTGCGGCGCTGCCGAGCGCCTCGGCCAAGCTGCGATAGGTGCTCTCGAGCTCCGGATGGGCAGGGATGAGACCGAGCGCGGCCTCTCTCAGCAAGTTGTCGCCGTTTTGCAAGAATGCCGAGAAAGTTCGGGCGCGGGCCGCGACGATCGGTGCTCGATTCAGAACACGCAGCACCGCGAGTGAGCCTTCGCGTCCAGACTTTTGCGGATCACAAGCGAGCAGTCGAGCGGAAGTCGTCGCGTTGCCGGCAAGCAGCGCAGCGGCCGTACAGCGCAGGTGCACCTTACGTCGCAAGATCGCGGGCGGCTCACTGCCGGATACGGGGAGGTTTGCGAGCAGCGTAACGCTCGCAACAGCTTCGCGCGGCGGAGCGCTGAGCCCGGACAGCAGCTCTGAGACGAGGCCGTAGGTCGGCTCGAGCAAACTCTCGTCACTCGGCGGCGCGTTCAAGAGAGCCGCAACGGCGCGCTCGACGAACTCCCGAGCGGGCGTGCCGAGCTTCACGAGTTCGCGTGCCGCGCTCGCGCGCGTGGCGGTGGAGTGCTGGGGTTGCGTGACCACATTGAGCAGCGCGTCCGTACCACCGACAGCGATATGCCCGAGGGCGCGCGTCGCAAATTCGCTCGCCGGCGTGTCGTGCTCGAGCACGGCTTGCGCCTGCTTGAGTAAGCGAGCGCCAGTCGAAGGACTCAGCGACGCCAGACGTGTAAAGGGATAGAGCGCATTTTCGAGCGCGCGGTCCGCCGGAGCAGCGACGTCGAGCAAGGTCACGATCGTCGCGTCGTCCAGTTGTCCGGTGGCCCCCGCGACGTGACCTAGCGCGAGAGCGGCGGCCTCCGCCCTTTTGTGCGGACCGCGCAACCAGCCGCGCAGCGTGCTTTCTGCCTCGCTGCCGCCGCAGCGGCCGAGCGCGTCGGCGATCGCTTCCTCGGGCGTCCAGAGCGGGCCAGTCTGGGCCTGTACGAGGCTAGGCAGCGACGCAGCCCGCGCTGTGAGTTTTCGCACGAGGGGTTGCTCGTGACCGCGGCATGCGTAGCCGAGGCCATAGGCCGACCACGTGATCACTTCGGGATCCTCGTCGCTCAGCATTTGTTGCAGGAGCTCGACTGCCTTTTCGTCCGCGTTGCGCGCGAGCGCCCGCGCGGCGCGGCGACGGACCGAAGCGTCGTGGTTCGCAAGCACGGTAGCATCGAGCAGGCTCGAGTCGCGCGCTTGCTCGACTCGAGCGATGCTTTTCAAAATTTCGGTCGTCGCGGGCGTGGAGCCGAGCGCGCTCGAGCCGGGCGCGGGCGTCGGGCTCGCCGAGTGCGCCCGGCAAGAACCCAGCGCGAGTGACAGCGCAAAAAAGGCGGAACGCATCAAACCTTGGTTCGCCTAGAGATCGTGAGCGCATCGAGCCAATAGCTGCACCACTCACGCAGTGCTCGCGCTCGCGTGGCGAGCAACGGGAGCTCAGGCGCCCGCGCTGGGATGGGTGTTGGGTCGAAGCCGGCTGAGCGGAAACAATGCAGCGCGCGCGGCATGTGCCAATCGCACGTCACGAGGCCGACCCGGCGTTGCCCGAGCGGCAACAGCTTTGCGGCGTGGCGAGCATTTTGTAGAGTCGAGCGAGACTCCAGCTCGCGGTCAATCGCCGCTCTGGGCACACCCAGGGCGTGAAGGGCGCTCGCGAACGCGTCGGCTTCGCTGACGCCACGCCAACGTTTGCCGCCGCAGACGAGAATGCGCGGCGCGATGCCTTCGCCGAAGGCGAGCGCTGCTCGCCGTACCCGGCGTTCGGCGGGGGTCGAAAGTTTGCCTTCGCGGCCGACGCGGCAGCCCAGCACGACCAAACTCGCGAGCGTCACGCAGCGAACCCTAGCCGCCTCTTGCGCCGACGTCGCGCGTCCTCCATGGTCTACGGGTCGTGACCCCAGCGACGCGGCGTTTGGCCGTTCGAGTGCTGCAAGCCTTGGCCGTGCTTTTGCTGGTCGGCTTCGGCGCGCGCGCGCTGCGACCTTGGCCGCGCGCGCGGCGACCGCCGCAGACGCCGCCGGTCAGCGC
Organism: Polyangiaceae bacterium; assembly: GCA_036500095.1. Classification (GTDB taxonomy): domain Bacteria; phylum Myxococcota_A; class Polyangia; order Polyangiales; family Polyangiaceae; genus PMG-095. The sequence goes on along the minus strand of DASYCR010000748.1, from coordinate 12,240 downwards.
GCTCAGCGCATCCGTGGCGGGTGGCGCTCATATGGCCACGAACGGACCGGGCAGCGAAAGGCCGTTGAAGGTTCCCACGGGCTCGCTGCCGCGACTGACCTGCGACGCGGCTCGCGTGATCATCGCGGAGGCACACGAGCGCTTTCCGGTGGAGCCTCAGCAGGTCGCTCCCGAGGAATGGCTCGAGCTTTGGGCAGATTGGTTCGATCCGCACGGCATGTGGTCGGTCGCTCCGGATTCACCGCTTCCGGAAGTGATGAAGAGCGTCGCGCCGGACCTCTTGCGAGAACTCGAGGCAAAACCAGGCACCGGTCCTTGCGCGGCCGCTCACACGGTCGGTCTTGCGGCGCGCCACTGGCTCGACGAACTTCGCGGGGCCTTCGAGCTTGCGCGCTTGAACGCAAAGGGCAGCTCCTGGTCGCGCGCGCTGCTCGCCGTCAGTGAGCCGGCCTTTCAGGACGATCGTGTGTCGATGCCGGGTCGCGAGCTGGCTGCGGACCTCGGAGCCCGCATCGGGTCATTTTTGGAGGTCGCGCCTGGCCTCGGCGACGCCCCGGCCGACGCGGCGTTCGCGCGGTTTTTTCCAGACCTAGGTGCTGATGGTTGGGCGGAGGTGGCGCTCGCCGCGGCTGTTCGTGCGTACGTGCCAGTCATGGACCCACACGGACAGTGGGCGCCTCAAGAGGAGGAGTGGTCGCTTTTCGAGGGCGATCCGTTGGACGAGACGCAGCCCAAGCTTTGGGGCTCGGTGGTGCGCACGGCGCTCGGCGCGCGCGTCGTCGATGCGCCGTCCTCGCCGCTCGAAATCGACGACCTGGTACTCCGAGTCGACGGCCTCGAAACAGCAGGTTTGAGCGTCGAACAGCTGGAGGAGCTAGCGCGCGTGGAGCCTCCGCTCGGACATGCGGATCGGCGGGTGACGATTTTGCGCGGCGGTAGCGCGGTGCCTATCGAGCTCTCCGTGTCGTTTGCAGACGACGCCAACGAGGAAGCGCCGACGCTTGCCAGCACACGCATTCACTATGCGGATGGCAGCGCGCTGGTGGTTCCGATCTCCGAGGTGAGCGATCGTTTGGGGGACGAACTTGCGAATGCGATCAACGACGCACGCGAGGAAGACGCACCGCTCGGAATTCTGCTCGACCTGCGCGGCAACGGCGGCGGTTCGACTGACGGCGCTGCCGCCGCGATCGGCTTGTTCCTGCCCGGTGCACCAAGCTTTCCCTTGATTCACCGGGGAGTCGTGCAGGAGGTGATGAGCGCTCTCGAGCCGGAGGATGGAACGAGCTGGGACGGGCCGGTGGCGGTGTTGGTCGACGGTTACACCGCGAGCGCTGCAGAAATGATCGCGGGCGCAATCGACGCGTACGGACGCGGCCCGCTCCTCGGCCAACATACGTTCGGCAAGGGCTGCGTACAGGAATACTTCGACGACCGATCCGGGCAAGGCGTGCTGCGCCTGACCACTCTGCTCGTGGCTTTGCCCGACGGTCGCCCACTGCAGCGCGTGGGGCTCGAACCGTCGTTGCCGCTCGAGTTACCAGAAACCGACGAGTCCGAGAGCGATTTGGACGGTTCGCCCCTCGGGGCAGCAGGACCCGACGTTCGCCGCGCACTCGCCGCGGCGCCCGCGTGGCCTCTCCACCACGACAAGTTAGGTCCTTGCGACGACAAAGTGGTGTGTCGCGCGCTCGCTCGTCTCGGTTCGGGTGCCCCGGCACGCAGGGGTCGTGCTGCTGATTCGCCCGCGACTCGCTCACGCCGAACCGCCCGCCCGCGCCCTGTGCTAGGACAAGCGGAGCATTCGGGCCATGGTTCCATCGAGTTCAGCGAAGGTCGGGGCGTCCCGCCCCGCTAAGCCACAGCCAGCGGACGTCGAGGCGTCCGAGGACGACGCGAGCTTGCAGCCGCTGGACGCGCCCCTTTACTTCGGTCTCGACGGGTCGCCGCAGCCCGAGGTCTATCCCATCGAGTTCGAAGAAGGTCGGATCGACGCGGACGCGGCCAAGGTCGTGAAACGGCTGGTGCGCGGCGGCCACGAGGCCTACCTGGTCGGAGGCTGCGTGCGAGACCTACTCGTCGGCTACGCGCCCAAAGATTTCGACGTAGCCACCAGCGCTCGACCTGACGACGTGCGACGGCTGTTTCGCAATTCGCGCGTGATCGGTCGGCGCTTTCGTTTGGTGCACGTGCTGTTCGGCCCCCGCAAGGTGATCGAGACGGCGACCTTCAGGCGAGCTCCCGAGCAGAGCGACGCGCGCGAGGGAGAGGATCTGCTGATCCGAAACGACAACGTGTTCGGTGAAGCGCACCAAGACGCGCAGCGTCGCGACTTCACCATCAACGGTTTGTTCTACGATTTGGAGCACAATCTCGTGCTCGATTGGGTCGGGGGTATGCCCGACATCGAGCGGCGCGCGGTGCACACGATCGGCAATCCAATCGTGCGATTCCAGGAAGACCCGGTGCGCATCCTGCGCGCGATCAAGTTCGCAGCCAGGCTCGATCTGGGCATCACTCCCGAGGTGTACGACGCGATCGTGCAGTGTCGCAGCACGCTGCGCCGCGCGGCGCGCCCGCGCTTGTTCGAGGAAATACTGCGGCTTTTGCGCAGCGGCTCGGCTCGGCGCGCATTTTGGCTGTCGTGGGAGTGTGGTGTGCTCGACGTGCTCTTACCGGAGCTGTCGAGCTACCTCGCCGATTTGCCGGAAGACGACTCCAGCGTGTGGCGAATCTTGGACGCGGTCGATCGCGCAACCAGCGAGCGCGGTGCGCCGCTCGATGACATCGTTTTGTGGAGCGCGCTCCTGATGGAGCCCATGCGCGAGGCTTGCTCAGGCGCGCGCGACCGCATGGAGGCGGCGTCGGATTTCCTGGAGCCCTTGATTGATCGGCTGAATGTGCCGCGCCGTATCGCGGACTCGGTGCGTCGCATAGTCGCGCTGATGCCCCGAGTCGAGGCTGGCCGCAGCGGGCGCTTCACGCGCACGAACCTGTATGCCGTGTTGCGCGAGGTAGTGGACCTGCGAGCGAGCGCCCTGGGAGACGCTCGGCTCCCGCCCGCCGATGAGGAAGACGGCGACGCCGCGGTCGCCGAAACACCTGGGCCACGCCGTCGCCGTCGGCGCCGCTAAAACGAGCGCGTTCGCTGCAGCAACGACCACGCATGCTGCGTTGGCCGCTGCTGTGCATACTCGAACGCTAGTTGTTCAATTCGACGCGCAGCAGTTTGCGGCCGACGAAGACATAGTCGCCGTGCGACAGCGCCGTTTCCGACTTGATGCGGACGTAAGTGCCATTGCGGCTGTCGAAGTCGGTGAGCTGGAATTTGCCGTCTTTTTCTTCGACGGCGCAGTGCTTGCCGGACATGAAGACATCGCTCGGGAAGTTGAGGTCGCCGTCTTCGCGGCCAATTTGTAGCGAGTTGCCGCGCGCGCACACGGTCATCCCGAGCGCGCCGCCCTCCAAGACCTGATTGAGCCGGAATGCGCTCGGATACTTGGGCGACGAATAGAAGAAGGTGCCTTCCGGGTCCGCGCCGTCGGACGCCTTCGGCGTCGGATCGAGTCGGAACACCTGCTCACCCGCGAGCAACATGTCGCCGGGAGCGATCTCAATCGTGCCGCGGACGCGGAAATACACGCCGTTGACCGAGCCCTCGTCGCGCACGACGAGCCGGTTGTCGCGATAGAAAAAATTCGCATGGCGCGGCGAGATGAACGGGTCATCCGGAAATTCGAGCTCACCCGAGCGACCGAGCAGGTGCTGATCGGCTTTGAGGTGATAGCTCAGGCCGTCCATGCCCTCACCGCGGATCAAGATCAGGCGCGCTTTCGCGGGATCCTGCATATCGCTGTAGAACGACGCCTGCATGTGCAAGATCGCGTCCGGCACCGGCGTGCCGCAGCGCCCGCAGAACTTGTGGCCGCTCGGCACGGGCGTCATGCACGATTCGCAAACGTAATACCTGGCCTGATCCATCTGCTGCTCCTCTTGAGTCCGTGCAGCACCTGCCGGACCGAGACTCACCGCCGGACCAGAGCCTCCACCAATTTGTGCTGGATTGGAATGAGGTTTGTAGCCGGCGGTGGGCGGGCTCGAATTCGCGGGTCGGCCGGTAGTCGGCTGATCGGCCGAAAATAGCGTCAAATCGTGCCCGCACATGCGGCAATGCGTCTCGCCGATCAGCGCGAAGGTTTCGCAGCCTCCGCAGACGATGCCGACTTCCAGCGCAGCGTGTGCCATCGAGCGCTCGAACCGTAGCACTCGCCCCTGAACTCGCTCAAGCGCGCACAGACGCCGGCCGCGAGCGCGTTTCTCGTCTCAGTGGATGAAGGTAAGCCGATTCTTCACGTCGAAGTATCCGTCTTTGCTGACCAGCCGAAACACGACCGTCTCACGGCAAGCGCCCGTCTGTACCGGACCGAAGTCGCGCGAGTCGTACGGAAAGAGCCGATTGTCACTGACCAACGCGAACTGACCCCGCGGCACCTTGATCTCGGCGTCGAGCGGCTTGAGGGTTTGCTGCGCGGTGTTGCCGCGCATGTGCAGGCGGCTCCCCAGTTGCTCCAAATCGCAACTCTGGTCGACCTCGAGACGCGTGCGGGGGTCACGCTCGCTGAAGCGGTCACAGTCCGTTTCGGTCGGCACCGGTCGCCCCGCGAGCCACAGCGTCTCTTTTGCAATCTTGAGCGTGTCGTCCGCGGTACCTGCGATGCGACCGATCACGAGACGCCCGGTGCTTTTCGGCTCGTCGCAGAGGGCGAGATCGCCAAAGTCCGGCGAGGTTGCGCGCCAGAGCAGGATCCAATCGCCCCCGCGCAAGGTGGGGCTAATCGAGGAATCCAGATAGGGGTCGTCCGCAGGAATCTGCCACCAGCGCAGGCACGTGAGGCGCGCGATGCCAACGATCACGCCCAAGATCAGGGCAACCCAGAGCACGGCGTTGAGGAATCTCCTCATCCGGCGCTGAGCCTAGCACGCTCGCTTTACCGGCAATCGACCGGCGGCAGCTCGGCGGCGTGCATGCCTTTGGAGACGAGCTTAGCGTTCGCGAACAGCGGGCGAAAGTGATCGACCCGGACGAACTCGGAGCGATCGCGGGTCGTTTCATCGCCGTCCATCACGCTGGCTGAAACGACACCGAGCACTTCTCCCGAGCGGCTGCTCAGCGCCGGACCGCCCGAGTCTCCAGGGCAAATCGAAGCCTTCAACAAGAAGCGCCCGTCCGCGAGCGTTTCGATCGGACCGCCAGCCCGGAGCCGGCGATGGATGCCGCCGTTCGACAGAGCGCAACGGCCGAACCCGATGGGCACGACGGCCTCACCGATTGCGGGTGGATCGTCCAAACGGATGGGCTTGGTCGGGATGCCGACGAGGTGACGCTCGAGCACGAGCACCGCGAGGTCTCCATCACCGGATACGTAGCCGCATGACGGCGCGATCACCGCGCGCACGGCCACTTCTCCCCAGGGCAAATCGTCGCCCCCGAGTTCGACGTGGATGGTAGAGGGCGACACGTTTTCCGGCAGGGATTGCCCGTGCGCGCCGCGCCGCGCGACGCAATGGTGCGCCGTCAAGACTTGGTCGTCGTCAATCAAGGTCCCCGAGCACGTCACCTCTCCTGCCACGATCCGAACGACGTAGTCGTCATCGGTCGCGATGGCGGGCGGCATCAGCTCGATCGGTTCCCGCTCCTCGTCACCTTTGGGCGACGCGGCGGGAACCGGCGCTTGCGCGGGCTCCGAGCGGAAGCCGAAAAGACGAGCGCAGCCGCTGAGCGCAAGCATCCCGCACACGGCCAGGCAGACTTCGCGGGTTCGAAGCCGTCCCTTGCTATGAACTTCCGTCACCAATGCGGAGAAGTTTGACACCACGCGCGTAGAAAGGTTCCGACACGTGATTCGACGTTCGTCTTGGTCCTTCGATTCGAGAAAACGACGATCGACTCAGGTAGTTGGAGGTGAGATATCTCCCACCCAACGGGCGTCATGCTTCAGCTGGTCAGCACGAGGTCGTCCTTGTGAACGACGATCACGTCGGGGTCTTCAGTCGCCGGCGTTGCTTTCGTCGCCTTTTTTCCAGCGGAACGAGCGACTTGGGCCGTACTAAGACGGGTCAGGCCGCGCGCGACTTCTTCTTCACTCGTCGAGATCAGGCGAACGGCGTCGCCCACGTCGAAGTCACCACGCACCCCAACGACACCCACTGAGAGCAAGCTGCTCTTGCCCGCGCGCACTGCGCGCACGGCCCCGGGATCCAGGATGAGCACGCCGCGCGGGCGGAGGGTGAACGCGATCCAATGCTTACGCGCTTTGAGCGGCGGCCCGAGGCATGGAAACAAAGTGCCGACGTCATTGCCCGAGAGCAGCTCGCATAGGACGCGGGGATTGCTGGCGGAAGCAATCACGACCGCGGCACCGGAGCGACTGGCCTTGCGCGCCGCGTCGATCTTGCTCGACATGCCGCCGGAACCCACGCGCTCGCGCGCCTCTGTCACCGTGCCGATCTCGGTGGAATCCGCCATCACCGCGATCCGCTTGCCATGCGCGTCGAGCACGCCGTCCACGTCGGTGAGGAGCACGAGCAAGTCGGCGCTCACGAGTGGCACGACCATCGCGGCCAACTGATCGTTGTCCCCGAAACGGATCTCCTCGGTCGCGACGGTATCGTTCTCGTTGATGATTGGAACGGCGCCGGCGTCGAGCAACGCACCGAGCGCGTTGCGGGCGTTGTTGAGCCGATCGCGGTCGGCCAGATCTGCATGGGTAAGCAGTACCTGTGCCGGCGTGATGTCGAGCGCGCCGAAAGCCTCGTCGTAGCGCCTCATCAGTACACTCTGCCCAGCGGCCGCCGCCGCTTGTTGAAGCGCCACCTCTTTTGGTTTTTGGCGATAGCCGAGACGCGCACCGCCGAGCGCGATGGCGCCGCTCGTGACGATCACGAAGCCGCGCTTGGGCTGAGAGCCGTCCTTGCCCGGGCCCGCGCCGCGCAGCTCCGCCATCTGCGTCGCGAGCTTGCTCGGCAAGTCGAGATCGCTCGTCAGCGTGCGCGAGCCAATTTTGACCACGATACGCCGGGCTTTTTCGAGATCGGAGCGAGCGGACACGAGTACGTGAATAGCATCCAAGTCGGTACCGGCAAAGTCGGAGCCGGAGAACGCCAAAGCCGAGTAGTGAGAAGTTGGAATGCTCAGGGACGTTCCAGGCGGGGTAACGCCTGGAGTTCGAGCAGTGTCGCTCCGACCTCGAGCGCCGTGTCGAGCAGGAGGTTCGTGCCGGCGTCCGCGGGGAGCTCGGCGATGAACCGCGTTTGCGCTGGGTCACACGGATCCGCGGGTGCGTCGTGGAGTCGGCATCTGGCTCGGGCGAGTGCGGCTCGCAGCTCCAGCACATTACCGACTGCGCTCACTTGGTAGCGATCGGCGCGCTCCGTGAGCTCGCACGTAGTGACCGCGCCGGCGCGGATAACCAGCACTTGGTCGCAGCGGTCGAGCGCGCTGCGCTCGGGACCCAGTGCTGCCAGTTCGCTCACGGAAAAGAGCAAAGCGGAGCGCTCGGCAACGCGCTCGAGCAGCGTCGCGACGTGGTCGGCCGAAACGGCGTCGAGCCCCGCGAAGGGTGTCTCGAGGCAAACGACTTTGGGTTCGCCGACGGTCGCCATGGCGAAACCGAGCGCGCGCTGCTGCCATTTGTTCAAGGTCGCGAGGCGAAATCCGCCGAGCGTGGCCAAGCCGAATCGTTCGAGAGCCGCGGCGGTGCGGCTGCGCGCCTCACGCGCGGAGCACTGCGCGAGGCGCGCGGCGAGACTCAGGTACTCGCTCACCGTGGCGCGTCCGTCCAGCGGTGGATCGCAGAGTGAGAGCCCCGCGACACCCTGCGCCACCGCGTCAGCGAGTGGAACGTTCTCGAGCGTGATACGACCCGAGCTAACCTGTGCGCCTTGCGCGAGGACGCGAAACAACGGGCTGAAATCGCCGACGAGCCCGAGGCGCGTCGCCTCGATGCGCGCTGATTGGGCTGCCCAAAGCTCCACTCCGCGCGCGGCGACGTGCGCCGCCGAGAGCTCCAGCACGATATTCATTCGGTCGAGGGCATCCACTCGATCAGCGCGAGCGGTGAATCACCGGGGTGCACGACGAACGGTGAGACTTGCCGCAGCATCTCCAGAATTTGCCCGGGCAGCAGCGCGCTCGCGCTGCTCGATTGTTCTTTGATCCCTTCTACACCGAGCAGGCGACTGAGCAGCGAAGCGTCCGGCGGTGGCAGCTCGACGATTGGAGCGTGCTCGGTGAGATGACCGAGCTTGCGCGCGACAGCCAAGGCCTGGCGCAGGCCGCCGAGCTCGTCGACCAACTTGCGCTCGAGCGCTTGCTCGCCGGTCCAGACGCGCCCTTGCCCGACGGCATCGACCTAGCTCTTGCTCAGCTTACGCCCGAGCGCGACGCGCGTGAGAAACACGTCGTAGAACTGAGCGACTTTGTGCTCGAGCTCACGATGTTCTTCGGGTGTGAAGGGCCGGAAAATCGACTCCGCGTCGGCGCGTGGCCCGGTCTTGTACACCTCCACCGTGACGCCGATCTTGCGCAGCAGCTCGGCGACGTCCGCCTTGCCGTAGAAAATGCCGATGCTGCCCGTGACGGTGAGCGGATTCGCCATCACGTACGTGCCGGCGGCTGAAATGTAGTAGCCGCCGCTCGCCGCAGCGCTGCCCATGCTGACGACCACCGGTTTGACGGCAGCGGTGAGCTGCAGCTCGCGGTAGATCACGTCGGCCGCCATCGCGGAGCCGCCGCCGGTCTCGACGCGCAGTACGACCGCGCCGATGCTCGGATTCTCACGGACCTGCTTCAGCGTCTCGGCAATCGTGTAGGAGCCGACCAGGCGCGTGCCGAGCAGCGGGATGGTCTGGCTGCGGCCGTCGACCATGTCACCGTCAACGTAGACCATTGCGATCCCGGCATTGGCGCCGAAAAATTGCGGTGAACGCTCCGCTCGCTTGTCGTCGATCAAGCGCAGCGGCTGGCCGACGAGCTTGCCGGCCTCGGCTTCGAGTTGGTCATCGAACGCGTAGCCGTCGACCAGGCCCGCCACTCGGGCCTCTGCCGCGACGAACGGCCCTTTGGCGAAGCGCGCCCGCAATTCCTCGGCGCTGATCTTGCGCCCTACCGAGATGTCCGCCGTGAAATGCTTTTCGAACTGCTGGAGCAAGTCGATCTTGTCGGCGCGCGAGACGTCGCTCGCGCCGTCGCGCATGAACTCTTCCGGCGCGCTCTTGTGCGCGCCGATGCGCACGAAATCCGCCTTGATGCCGAGCTTTTCGAGCAAGCTCGCGACGTAGAAATAGCGCGAGCGCATGCCGGCAAAACGCACACCGCCGGCCGGGTTGACCAGGATGCGATCCGCGGCCGAGCAGAGATAGAGCGACGCGCCGTCCGCGTCTTCCAAGTGACAGAGCACGCGCTTGCCGGCTTGGCGCAGATAGAAGACGGCGTCGCGCAGCTCCTCCACGTGCGCCAGCGAATCCGCGGGCGCCGTGCGCAACTCGAGCACGACGGCGCTTACTGACGGCTCGTTCTCCGCGATGTCCCACAGCTCGCGCAAGAGCGCCGTGTGACCGCGCACATTCGGTGTGGATTCGAGCCGGATGCGCAGAGCGTGCCGTGGTGCCTCGGCGCCGTTGGCTTCCCGGAAGCCACGCAAAGCAAACTCGAAATTCAGGTTGTCCGCGCCGTGCGCTTTCGGGGTGCCGAGCGCGTCTCCGAAGATGCTGCCGGCGGCGAGCTCGGTGGAGCCGCCCGGACCGTTGAACGTGAAAGCCATAGAGGCCGAAGCGAGCCAACGGCGCAGACCGTGATCGTTGCCGGGATCGGCGTACTCGAAATCCCCGCGCAGCCGGCCGAGCTCGGGCACGTCCACGCCGAGCGTTGCGCGCGGGATCCAGTATTGTGGATCGCTGTCGACCAACACGCCTTCCGCGCCGATTTCGAGAAAGCGGCTACGCAGCGGACGGAACGCGAGACCAAACTGATACGAGCGGTCGACGTGACCGCCAGCGGCGTTGCTGGGTCCGTTCAGATTCTGCCCGACCACAGCGAGGCCGACGTAGTCGCTCGGACGCACCGTGAGCCCGGCTGACCAGGCTGCTAGATCGTGCGCCTCCACGCGATTCGAGTACGAGCGCTGCAGACTGAAGCCAAGAGCTGCGTACTCAGATGGCTTGAACGCGAGGCCCCAGGTGAGCCACTGATAACGGCCGCTGGATTGGGCGAAGAGTCGCTGTGCAGTAGCTTCCGGGGGCGCGACCAAGTCGAGACGCAAGGCGGTGGCCATCGAGAGAAACGGGATCGGAAAACCGAGCGCGAAGGCATGACCTTGATAGGCCGCGTTCGTCTGCTCGTTCAGAAACACGCCTTGCCAGCGCAGTTCACCACCCGGAAGAAACGCGAGATTGCCCGGATTCGAAACGATCGCGGTCGTGTCCTCGTTGCTGACGATGTTGCGGCCGAACGCGGGCAAGCGCACCGGTTGGTTCTCGGGTAGTTGCGCGGAGGCGAGTACCGACCAGGAAAAAGCGAGGGCGCCTAGCGCAGAGATGTTGAGAGCTCTCATTTCACGATCCCCCGAGCGCGCGCGACGGCGAGGATTTCTCGCTCTCGTTGCTGCAGCTCTTCATTGTCCTTGACGGGTAGGAAGCGCGCGCCGGTGCCCGTGCGCGGTACGTGCAGGTAGCGCGTCGGCAGAACGCTGGTGACTTCGTTCACGAGCCGCTCGAATTGCACGACCGGCGCGTCGACGACTTTTTTCTTAACCGTAAAATAGGTCCAGGGCATGTCGAGCTCGAGTATGGTTTTGGCGTCGAAGTGAAACACGTTGGTGTTGAACACGCGCACCGTGCTCGGATCGAAGCTCGGCGGGATCCGAAACTCCTCGAGCACGCACAGCGTATCGTCAAGATAGGCGGGGATACCGCCGCGATCGGAAGCGAGCTTGTCGACGACCTCGGAGGTGACCGGAGCCCCGTGATCCAGATGAAAGCCGATGATGGCCGGATCCAGCGTGCCCCCCAGGTTGTCGATGTTGGTGACCATGATTACCTTGCCCCCCCGCTTGACGAACGCGCCGAGCAGCCCGCTTTCGCGCAGCGCGTCCGGCGGATCTCCGTGACCCGGCGCGTGCACGCTCGGTCGACCCTGCTCGTCGAAGAAGAGATCTCCGCGTGGCGTGACGCGCAGCGACAAATATTGGCTGAACGTCGCCACTTGCGAGCCGTCGAGCTCGTCGCCGAGCGCGGCGCGGATCTGATCGTCCGTGCTGTGACTCGTCATCAGCCAGAGCGGCGGAGCCACGCCGTAGGCGCGCTCGTTCGCGCGCGCCTCGGCGAGCCGCAAATTCAGAAAGCTCTTGCCGGGCAGCGCGTCGACGAGCGCCTTGACGACGCCGCCCATGCGCGTCGCCATGCCGCCAGCCAATACGAGTAGCGCCACCTGACCCTCGCTGAGCGCGGCGCGACCGAGCTGCTCGAGTCGCATCGACTCCGAGCTACCCGGCGGCGGGAGCGTTGCCAGATCTTCGGGATGGGACGCGCGAATCACGCCCTTGACGAAATTGTCGTCGGCCTTCTCCGTTAGCAAGCGTGCAGCGAGGCGCTTGAACAGCGCGGTATCGAAGCGGTGGCGCGTGAGGACGTCGCGGACGTCGGGGGGGATCTTGTCGAGATCGTCGTCGAGCGACATCGGGGTGGGGGCGAGCCTAGCACTAACGGTCGTGGAGATAGCGCGGGGTGCCGCGCCTCGAGCCGTGCAAGACGCGCGGGGTCAGACCGGAGAGGTCGACTCCCACTTGGTCGCCGAGCGCTTGAGTACGGGGTGGCTGACCAGCAGGTGCCACACCACCGCGCACAGACCCTCGGTGTGCGGGGTGATGCGATCGGGCGAGACGACGGGGATGAGCACGCAGGCCTCGGCGGCGATGCGCGTAGCGCCGCCGTCCTTGCCGACGATGCCGAACACGGCGGCGCCGACCTTGCCCGCGAGCTCGAGCGCGCGCACCAGGTTTGGCGATACGTTTTTGTCGCGATTGCCGCCGCCCACGGAGAAGATCAACAGCGCGTCGCGCGCGCCCAGCCGGGATACCTTGAGCCACTCCGAGAAGCTCGTATCCCAGCCGTCGTCGTTCACGCGCGCGGTCAGCTCCGAGACGTTGTCGGTCGGCGCGTATGCCTCGAAATCGCAGATCTTGC
>DASYCR010000747.1:0-3326 GCA_036500095.1 Polyangiaceae bacterium | reverse complement strand
CGTTTCCACACACGCCGCTCTACGCCAACGCGGCCGAGCAGTGGCCGGGCTGGCTCGCCGAGCTCGAGGCAGCGCGCGGCCCGAAGCCGCTCGCCACGGTCGAGCGCATGTTCGTGACGAACTACGTGCCCCTCTCGGACGCCGTCGCGCGGGGCCTCGCCAGCAGCGAAGCCGCGCGTGCGCTCGCGACCTGGTCACAAAGCTTCGAGCAGAGTTACCGCGAGGCCTTCGACGCGCTACGCGTGCGCGGCAAGCGACCGACGATGGTACTCGACGCATCGGAGATCGCGCAACGCATTGCACGACTGCACGGTGCGCGCTCGGTACAGCTCGTGGTCGTCGACGGTATGCGCTTCGATCTCGGCCTGCGCGTCGAGCAGCGCTTGCGCCACGCGCTCGGGCAGAGCGCAGCGCTCACCGAGCGGCTTCTGCTCTGGTCGGCGTTGCCCGCCACGACGGCCGTGCAGCTCGAGCTGCTCGGGCGTGGTCCCGCGGCGCTGCCCGAGTTCACCGGCCAAGTGGAGTCGGAAGTGCCCGTGGCGCGCGGTCGCATGGCAACCACGCTCCGGCGCGTGAAGACCGGCCATCGCGAACTCTTGAAGCTCGACGTCGTCGAGAGTTCGCTCGCGGAGCCGGGCGGACCCGCCACGACGCGGCTCGACGTCCTCGCCGACGACACCGCGCGCGCGCTGTGCAGCTATCTGAAGCGGCAACCAGCGCGCACGCTGGTGATGGTGTTCGGCGATCACGGCTTCGTGCTCGACGCGCTCGAGGGTGGCGGTACGCGCGCGCGTCACGGCGGCGCGTCACCGGAAGAGGTGCTCGTCCCGGCCTTCGCGTGGCTCGTCGGCGGCGTCCACTGAGCGACCGCTCAAAAGGCCGACAGATCGAACGCGGGCACGCCATCGCGGCGGAGAGCCGTGACTTGTGCGCGCCCGCGGAGTAGCGTCCCCAATGCCCGTGCGCTCGAACTTCAGCGCGGGTCGACAGGGAAAGGTGGAGGACAGATGCTGCGCGTGTTTTGCTCGGTGGTTGTTTGCGGCTTGCTCTGCGCGTGCTCTGATCCGGAGATTGCGGACAAGCAGGATCCGCCCCTGCCGAGCTTCCACGACGTGCAGGACGGCTCAGCGCTCGTCAAGGCCAGCGCGGAGGCGGTCGTGCGCATCGAAACAGCGGGTGAGTTTGCGACGGGCGTGTTCATTTCCGCCGACGGGACACTGCTCACCAACAACCACGTGCTCGGAGCCCCGGTCTGCGCCAAGGAGGGTTGCTACGCGTGGCTCTCGTTCGACTACCAGCGCGGAGTTGCGCCGACGAATGCGGCGCTCATGTTCGTGGTACCGTTTGCGGTGGATCTCGCGCTCGATATCGCCGCGCTACACGTTCTGAGCGGCCCGGGCGGTTCGGCCTACGCTCCGCCCGCATATCTGAACCTCGTCCCACGCTCCAGTGCCTCACTCGTGGGGGAGCACATCACGTTGATCGGGCACCCGGAAGGGGCCCTGAAAAAGTGGACGGACGGCACGGTCGTCGACGCGACGGAGGATTGGTTCAGAACGACCGCTTTCGCCCTGCCCGGCGACAGCGGCTCACCCGTGCTCGACGATCACGGCAACATGATCGGCATCAACCATCGCGGGCCGACGAGTGAGGACTTGATCACGAGCAATAACGTCAACGTATTTACGATCGGCAGCGCCTCGGAGCCCGTGCTGCAAGCGCTGGCAGCACCGACGCTCCCACCGGGCATGGTCTCGGTTCAGGCCGACACCACGGCCGACCGAGTCGTCGAGAACCACTTCGTGTACCTGAACTCCCACGCGCTGACGGCGTCCGTCGCGGGGACACAGACCCCCGTCATCGATCTTCTCGGCGCAGCGTGCGACGCGGGGCTCGCTCGTGGTGACTACACGTCGATCGACGATCTCGAGCTGGGCATCGCGTCCTGCGAGTACGCGACCTACTGGATCGACTGTCGCAGCGACAGCACCACCACTGGACAGCACACGTGCCCGAGCGACACTGGCGCGTGGGCACAGCGCTACACCGCCGCCAACGCGCTCAAGCGCAGCATCGGCAGCGGAATCGACTTTTACTTGGCCTCCTACGCGCGGGCCGAACTCGCCAGCGATCAAGCGAGTGGAACGCTCGTCGCGCAGGAGGCCTTCCAACAAGCGCTGGCGGAGTCCGTTCCACCGCTGGATTTCTACCTCGCGGAATACCTGGCCTCGCTCCAGCTCCAAAACTATCAGGGCGTCGACATCGCGAGCTACGCGCGCGGTTACGCGCAAGTCCCGGGCTACAGCCAACAAGCGTCGTACATCGCCACGCTCGCCGAGTGGCTGGATAGCAACGGCTGGTGGACGCGGAGCGACATGCTGTCTACCTTGCTTGCGCTCGACGGCGATCCGAACGTCAGCGTCGGCTCGAAGCTGTCGATCGAGACGAGCTTGTACTACCTGCACGCGCTCTGAGCGCGTCGCGTCATTCCGGATCGGGCGCGCTGCTCGAGCCTGCAGCGCCGCTCGGCATCGGATTTTGTTCCTTCTCCAGGTAACGAAAGATGGTGCGCGGGTCGACACCGAGGTCGCGCGCCGTTTGCGTGCGGTTGCCGTTATTGCGCTCGAGCACTTCCAGCACGTAGTTGCGCTGGAAGTCTTCTTTGGCCTTTTCGAGCGGCACGATCGTGGTTTGAGCTTCGGCGCCCAGATCGAGGTCCTCTGGACCGAGCAGCGTGCGGTCGCACAACACGAGCGCCTTCTTGATGCGGTTCTCCAGCTGCCGGATGTTGCCGGGCCAGTTCGATTTCTTGATGGCCGCGAGCGCTTGCGGTGAAAAGCCGCGCACGGGGCTGTTCAGCTCGTCCGCGTACTTGCTGAGCAGCGCCTTGGCGATGATGAACACGTCGTCCCCGCGGTCACGCAAGGGCGGCAACCAGAGGTTCACCACGTTCAAGCGGTAGTAGAGATCCTCCCGGAACTCGCCGGTCTTGATCATGTCGTCGAGGTTCCGGTTTGTGGCCGCGACGATGCGAATGTCGCACTTTTCCGGGCGGCTATCGCCGACGCGAATCACGATGCGCTCCTGCAGTGCGCGCAGCAGCTTGACCTGCAGCGCGAGCGGCAACTCGCCCACTTCATCCAGAAACAGCGTACCGCGATCGGCCTGTTGAAACTTGCCCGCGCGGCTGGCGATCGCGCCGGTGAACGCGCCCTTCACGTGGCCGAACATCTCGCTCTCGATCAAATTCTCGGGGATCGCGCCGCAGTTGACGGTGATGAACGGCCCGTTCACGCGGTTCGAGCGGCGATGGATCTCGCGCGCGA
>DASYCR010000746.1:0-5480 GCA_036500095.1 Polyangiaceae bacterium | reverse complement strand
CGTGCCGCTGTGTTCAGCGAGCCGCTTGCTACTGAAGAACGGCTCGAAAATGCGCTGCAGCGCGAGGTTCGAGATGCCTTGGCCGCAATCGCTCACGCAGACGACGGCGTAGTCACCAGGCTCCACCGTCTCGTAGCCTTGCAACGGCTCACTCAAACGTTGCCGTGACGCGCTCACCACGACCGGCGACTGCTCTCGATTGGCCTCGAGCGCGTTTTGAATCAGATTCGAGATCGCGCGCGCGAGCTGCTGACTCGCACCGCGGATCGGCAACGGCTCGGCAGGGGCGCGCAGCACGACGGAGCTCGCGCGCTCGCCCTTGCTCGGAAAGCGCAGGCGCGCCTCCACTAGGCAATCTTTCAGTGTTTCGTTCAAGTCGAGAGCCGAAAGCTCGGTCTTGCCTTGGCGACCGAGCGTCAAGAGATCCTTCACGACTTGAGCCGCGCGCAACGCGCTCGAGCGAATGTGGTCGAGATCGGTCAACGCTTCCACGTCGCCGTCAGCGAGGTCGGGGTGCCTTCGCAACAGCTCTTTGCGAATCAGATCCGGCAGCGCGACCAGCGGGCCGAGCGCGTTGTTCAAATCGTGCGCGACGCCGCCGGCCAGCACGCTGAGCGCGTTCATGCGTTCCGCGGTCGCGAGCCTTTCCTGCACGCTGCGCTCGTGAAGTTTGGTCTTGTCGATGATTTCACGATGGAGCGCCACGGTGGTCAGCGCAGCGCTCAATTGCTCGCGCAAGAGCTCGTGAGCTCCGATGCCCTGCCCAAACCCGATCACCGCGACTCCCCAGTGCTGCGTTTCGGACGCGAGCGGCAGAGCAAACAACGTGCGTCGCTGCTCGCTCGCGCGCGTCGCGGGAGGAATCAGCTCGTGAGCATCGAAGGGCCGCATGGCCTCCGGCAACAACTCACCCTCGTACAGGCAAAAGAACGGCTCTAATTGCTGGCGCGTCGGGTCGGTGTAGAGCGAGATGAAGGCGTTGCGGATGCCCATCGCGGGCAATACTTCCCGCAGAGCTCGGCGGAGCTCGGGCAAATCCAAGACGATGGAAAGCCGCTCGCCGGAGCGGAGTATCTGCGTATAGGTGGTCTCCTCGTCCCAGATGTGCTGCGCCTGGGCGCGGTTATACGCGCGCAGCACCTGCTCGCGCGCGCCCGCGAACATGCTTTCGAGCTCGGGCAGGACGCGCCTGAGCTCGTCCCACAACAGGTTCACCGCCAGTTCGAGACTCGCGTAGAGCTCGCGGTGCTGGCCGATCCCGGTCAGGCAATGACGGAGCGCGGCGTCGAGCGCGCCGGTTTGTCCCTCGACCTCGCGCAACAGGCCGCGCAGGATCACGCGCACCCACTCCAGGTGTCCGTCGCGGAGGCCTGCCTCACAGCGCTGGGCAATCGACTCGAACTGCAGCTTCAGCTCGAGCGATGCCGGGCGACTGCGCGCCGGGACCGGCATCGACTTTTGGCGAGCCGCTGCACCGCCGCAACCGCACGAGGCGCGTATCACGACCTCGGCGGGGATCTCCGTCCGCTCCGGTACGCTCTCGCCGTCGAGTTGGCGCGCTACCAGGTTCAGCGCAATCCGCGCCATACGCGCCAACGGCTGCCCCACCGTGGTCAACGCCGGCTCGCCCAAGCGCGCCAACGGGATGTCGTCGAAGCCGGTCACGATCACGTCGTGCGGAACGTTGACGCCGTGCGCTTCGAGCGTTGCGAGCGCGCCCGTGGCCATGCCGTCATTCGCGGCGATCACCGCGTCGAACGCTTCGCCGCGGGCGAGCAGCTCTTCCATCGCCTGCATGCCCGTCACGTAGTTGAAGGCGCCGCAGCTGACGCGTTCCGGTCCGAGCTCGATACCGTGCTCTGCCAGCGTGTCACGACAGACCTGCAGACGCACCAGCGCGTCCGTGTTGTGTTCCGGGCCGCTCAGGTAAACGACTCGGCGCCGGCCATGATGGACGACGACGTGTTCGACCAGAGCCCTCATCCCGCTCTGCTGCTCGAGGACGACGTGGGGCACATCCGGCACCGCCAAGCCGAGGCTTGCGATGGGCTTTGGGCCAATCACCTCTCGCAAGCGCTGAATGCCGGCCGGACCGCTGAAGGTCGTGAGGCCCCCCGCGACCAACACGACGCCGTCTACCGCACGCCCAAGTAGATCGTAGATGGCGTTGTGTAGGCGGTCGCGCGAGTCGGGGGCGTCGATGGCGCGGCCGACCACCACGACCAGATCGAAGTCCCGCTCCTCGCAAACTTGCTGGAAGCTCGAACGGAGCGCGCTCTCGTAGCCACCGCTGAAGTGATCGATATAGTCGACCAAGACGGCGACCGTGCGGCGCTTGCTCGAAGCTGGGTACGCGGCTGGAAGCTCGGGGGACTGCATGAAACCAAGGCCGGTAGAGCAAACAACGGGCCACGGGCGCGCCCGAGCGCGCAGGTGAGCGAGAGCCGGCGTTTTCGCACTCTCCACACAACCACACACACCTTCGGGACACGCACGCATGTCCCGACCCGAGACGACACGCGTTCTCAAATCGAGCAAGCGCGTCGCGTCACGGACGCGCATCGTGCGGGCGCACGTGCGCGCGCTGCCTACACGTAGCGCGTCAGTGCGCGCGGATGCGCGGTCTTGTACGTGCGATAGGCGCGGCATGCCGGGTAGAGCAACGCGATCACGATGGCGGCCCCGAGATAAGCCGAGCCGACCCCGTAGTGATGCTCGATGTCCAGCAGTTTTGCGCTGCCGACGAGCAGCGGAAAGTGCAAGAGATAGAAGAAGAGCGGCGTTTGGCCGAGCACGAGCAGGAGCTGATTTTTGGCGGGGGCGCCGCGCTCACACAGCGCGCACAGGAGCGAAAGCGCGAGCCCCATCAGCGCGAACTCGAGCGACACGTAGGCGATGCCAGGCGGATATTTGCTGACGTGTAGCCACTGCACGAGCGAGTTGTCGAAGTGCGGCAAGCGCATGTTGCCGTAGCCGTTCAACGACCGCACCACGCCGAAGACGACCAGGCAGCCCGCCGCGCCGAGCAGCGCGTGGCGCTTGATCGCAGCCAACCAGGCAGGACTCGCGAGCAATTGCTTGCCCCAGGCGAAGCCGAGCAGCAAGAGCCCGAACCAGTGCAGAACCGGATAGGCGATGATCAGAGCGGGCCGTCGGCCCCCCACGAGCAGGAGCTGCAACGCGAGCGGCACGCGCTCGGGTCCTCCGCTCACGTAGACCGCGATCCCGACCAACGCTTCGCCGAACGCGACCAGGCACAAGCCGAGCGCGAGCGCGGCACGAGCCGAGAGCCGCAGGAACGGGACCATCAGGCAATAGCTGATGCCGATGGCGTACAGTACCTGGCACAGCCAGACGCCCTTGGGCATCACGAACCACGAGATCCAGAGCTCGAAGCTCGCGATTAAAAGCCCGCGCGTGAGCACGTAGCGCGCGGCCGCCGACCAAGACTGGGCGAGGCGACGCTCGAGCGTGAAGGCGAGACCGGTACCCGCCAAAAACAGAAATGTGGGCGCGCACAGGTGCGTGATGAAGCGCGTCAAAAACTGCGCGAGCGGCAGCGGGTCGCCCGGCTTGTACATGAACGCGCTGTCCGTGAACAAGCGCCCCGCGTTGAAGGCGTCCGAACTGTGGTCGACGGCCATCAGCACCATCACCAGGCCTCGCAACAGATCGAGCGGGACGATGCGACTCTGCGGGGCCGCCGGCATGCGGCGCTAGCTGAGGCGCCCGGCAAGTGCCACGGCCGCGTTCGCGGTCATCGTGGCCTCGCGCAGCAAGCGCAGCGCCGCTTCTTGATCAGCCCCGACCGGCGTGTGCTTGAGAATGACACTCGCGAACGCCTTGGCGGCCGCGTGAATCGCGTCATAGTGCTGGACGTTCTCAGCCGTCGGCGTGTGATGCGAGAACACGTACTCGGGGTCGAAATTGCTGTGAGCCATCGGCACCTCCAAGCCCTGGCTTTTAGCACAGGCTCGTAAGTGCCGATGCGCCGCGGAAACGGCGCCACCGCGCCGAACGCGCGCGCCTCAGACGACCGCGGTCAGCGCGGCAGGGATGACCTTGCCGCCGGCAGTCCCGACCAGATCCGTATCGACCTGGGCGCTCGGAATGCCGAGCGCGACGCCCAGCGTGCGGGCGAGGGCCGCGTGCGTCTGATCCTTCGGCACGTCGGCGCCGGCGGTGGCGCTGCCCGTACCGGAGTCGATGTCGGAGGCGACCAACGCGCCGTTGGCGAGCGTCACGCCGCCGATCACGCTCGGGGCCACGTTCTTGCCGATCATCACGCACACGTTGTGGTTGCCGTAATGATCGCGGCCCTGCATGCTGGTGACCTTGGCGATGCCGTCCAGGTTGCGGCCGAAGACATTGAGCGTCGCGAACGTGACCGTGTCCGTCAGGCTCATGCTCGACAGGTTACCCATCAACGTAGTGATCGCCGCCACGCCGCTCACGGTCTGAGCGACCTCGGCCGCCAGATTCGAGTCGGTGTGGTTGTCGCCGCCGAACGGGATGTGCATGGTGACCACGGGCGTTACCTTGGCCGAGATCAACGCCGCGGCGGCCAGTGATTGGCCGGTCACGTCGTCGCCGTTGATTTTGCTGAGCGTGTCGTGGAGCGTATCGGCAAGGTCGCGGACCTGTGTTTGGCTGAGCGCGAGCGCGTCGATGAACGCCTTTTGAATGCCGGTGCCGTCGCTCTTGGCCATGTCGTACAGCTGATCGAGGTACATGTCGCGGGTCGCGCGCAGGGCGACGAGCGGGCTGCCGGTGCTACCCTTGAAGCCGCCGCTCGCGCCGGCGCCGGTGAGCAACTGGCGCAGTTGAGTGGGCGACACCGAGGGCAAACCGCGGCCGCTGTAGCTCAAGAGTTCGCTCGCGTTGGTGCCCGCGCCGACGGCCACCGGCTCGTTCTGCACGGTGCCGAGACACGGACCGAGGTGCTTGGCGTAGGCCGACACGATCATCTCGCCGTTCGACGTGTCGCCCATCAGGCGCAGCACCTTCGGTTGATCGCCGTGCACGATCGAGCGCGTGACGTGGTGGAAGAACGAGGTGCGGCCTAGCACCGCCGGCGCTAGGCCCGCCCAGGGCGCCGCGGCGCCGTAGCTCTTGCCGCCGAGCGTGACCGGCGTGGACACCATGGTGGCGTCTGTTGGATGCACCGCGCTGGGCGCCTCGTACGTGCCGGGGCAGTTGCAGTTGATCGGGTCGCCGTTGGCCGACACGCTGGCGATCAGATACTGCAGATTGCCGGGGGGATTGATCGCGCAGCTCAGATCCGCCGCGGTGGCCTTGCGCGGGTTGGCGATGAACCAGGCAGGTAGCCCGGTGGCAATGGCCCGCAAACCGAGGGCGCCTGCGCCGAACAGCGCCGTGAAGAGAGCATCTCGTCGTTTTACTAACATCGTCCTGATCCTCTCAAATACCGAAGGCCAAAGAGCTTGGCGACTGGCACGCGAGCGAGAAGGTTGATTGCA
>DASYCR010000745.1:0-1814 GCA_036500095.1 Polyangiaceae bacterium | reverse complement strand
AACTCGGCGATGGACATCGCGTGCGAGCTCGCGCACCCCGGCGTCGCCGCGCGCGTATTGCTCTCTGCCCGGCGCGGAGCGTGGGTTCTCCCCAAGTACGCACTCGGCAAGCCGATAGACCAGAACCGACTCATGCCGCCGTTCTTGCCGGTCGCGCTGCGCCGCCGCTTGGCCGAGCTCTGGTATCGCTTTGCCGTGGGCCGCCCCGAGGATTTCGGCTTGCCCAAAGCCGAGCACGGCATCCACCAAGCCCACCCCACGATTTCAGGGGAAATCCTGGAGCGCCTGGGCGCGGGCGACGTCAGCCCCAAGCCTGCCATCCGCGCGTTCGAAGGCGGCGACGTCGTCTTCGCCGACGGTTCGCGCGAGTCGGTCGACGCCATCGTCTACGCGACCGGTTACAAGGTGACGTTCCCTTTTTTCGCCGAGTCGTTCCTGTCCGCGCCGGACAATGATCTGCCGCTCTTCTTGCGCGTGTTCGCGCTCGACCGCGAGGACTTGTTCTTCATCGGACTTTGCCAACCGCTCGGCGCCGTGATGCCGCTCGCCGAAGCGCAATCCAAACTCGTTGCCGAGCACTTGACCGGGAGCTACGAGCTGCCGGCGCCGAGCGAACGCAAGCGCCGCACCGAGCGCGAGCGCGCCGAAATGTTTCGGCGCTACGTGCCCTCGCGACGTCACACGATGCAGCTCGACTTCGACGACTACCTGCTGGCTCTGGCCGCCGAGGCGCGCGCCGGCCGCGCCCGCGCACGCCGCAGACCGTCGTTGCCGTTCGCGGAGCGCGTCAAACTGCGCGCCGCGCACGCCAGTGCGCCCATAAAATCCTGATGTTTTGCCCCCAGTGCCAAGCCGAGCACGCCTCGGGTCCGAGCTGCGCCAGCTGCGGCTATGCGTTCGTGTTCGACCGCGAAAGCGACGGCATCGACGACCGTGAATGGCTGACGCTGCTCGAGCACGCGGGCGCGAACGGCAGCGAATCGTTCACGGAAAATCGCTTGTACGCCCTGTACGCCGAGCGCCACGTGACCACCACGCGTCGCATAGGACGGCGCGCCGGGCTCGGCTTCGCGTTGATGGCCATCGGCTTCGCGGGTTGGGTGCGCTCCCTGCGCGGCTACTCCGGTGCGCTCATGGCGCTCAGCGTCGTACTCGCGCTGTGCGGCGTCGCGTTTGCCGTCGGTGGCATACTCACCGAGCGACACCTTCCGTCACGCGCGCCCCTCGCCGACTGGCTCGGCAAATGGCAAGCCGCCGGGCGCGACTTGAAATGGCTAAGCGAACCGCGCCTCGACAGCGCGCCGAGCGCGCTCGTTTCAGAGCAGACCGCGCCGCCCGAGCGCCTCGTGATCGTCGAGCGCGACCTGCTCGTCGATTGGCTGCTCGAAAACGACGTGGCCCGCGAACTCGGACTCCTGATCGTGTCCGAGCGCGGCTACCCTCAGAAAAATCTGGAACGGGCGCAGCGCGCGCTCGCACAAAATCCCTCACTTTCCGTGCTGCTCCTGCACGACGCGACCTTCGCGGGCACCGAAATGAAGCAGCGCGTGGAACGCGCCGCGCTCCCAGCACTCCGCACGGCCCTCGGCGGTCACCCGCTGCTCGACGCCGGGCTTTTTCCCGCCGACATCGCGCGCGTCGCCTCGGTCTGCCAAATGCTCCCC
This sequence comes from Polyangiaceae bacterium, assembly GCA_036500095.1. Classification (GTDB taxonomy): domain Bacteria; phylum Myxococcota_A; class Polyangia; order Polyangiales; family Polyangiaceae; genus PMG-095. The sequence goes on along the minus strand of DASYCR010000745.1, from coordinate 150 downwards.
GAAGCGCTCGCCGGTTGCCCGCTCGACATGCTGCCGCGCGAGGCCGTCGTGAACGGCCTGCGCGGAGTCCTGCGCGGTGAGCTCTTGCTCGTCGCAGCAATCGACGGAAACTGACGGAGCTTTGCGCTACGGCCGCGCTCGACGCACCAC
>DASYCR010000744.1:0-9375 GCA_036500095.1 Polyangiaceae bacterium | reverse complement strand
GTGTACCTGCTCTCGATCGCGAAGGCGGGCATCGACGCGCCGTACGGCTACATCTATCGCGCCGCAGAGGATGGCACCGTGTCCGTCGTGCGGCTCGTGCATCTCGCGCGCTACTTGCCGGACCTGATCGACAAGGAAGCGTGAGGAGTCACAGCGCGTTCGCGTCGCTGACCGCACTCATCGCGACGAGCTGCTCCACGCGCCCGATCTCCGAAAGCTTCCGCGCGCGACTGCCCTCGAGGCGAAGCACGGCCGAGCCGCTCGAGTAGTACACGGTGCCGTCCGGCGCGACGTCGAAGGCGAGCACGCTCCGCTGAAGGCTCGTGATGCCCTTGGGCGTGATGCGCACGAGCTCATAAGCGCGCGCGACGTCCTGTTCGTCGGGAGCCGCGCGATTCGCGTCCTCGCTCACGGCGACCCAGTTACCCCACACCAACATCTGCTCGATGCCGGCGGCCTGCTCGCGAGCGCCCAAGCGAAGCGGCTGCAAGAGCTTGTCGAGCAACGCGCGTCCGAGCGCCCGAGCGCGGGGTTCGCGATAGGGCCGCCGAATCGCGTAGATCTCGGTCTCGGACGCGGCGATCGGCGCCAAATAGTCGAATTTGCCGTCTATCGCGATCACTTCCACGCTGCCGTCGTTCAGCGACAAGCGATGCACGCCGAACGGCGCGAGCCCGCCGTAAACGCCCTTCGCCGTCCGCCCGATGCCGGCCGACGCGTACACGAGCCGCCGTTTTCCCCCGGGCACCCAGCGCGGCGCGCGATCCACGACGTCGCCCTCGGTGACCGTGCGCACACCGCGACCATCGTCGGCGAGTATGCCGATCGCGCTCGAGCCGCCCGGACCCTCCACCGCGCAGGCGATCGCTTCGTCTTCGAGACTGAGCGCGATATCCGAGATGCGCGCATCCGCGGCGTGGAAGATGCGCTGTTCGTCGAGCAATCGCGCGGCGGACGCACGAGCGGCGAGTACCGCCGCGCCTCCGTCACTCGCCGTCCCCACGCCGCGCTCCGCCGTCCCCACGCCGCGCTCCGCCGTCCCAGGCACCCCCGGATTCGCCGCAAAAATTCCCGACACCGCGCCCGCCGTGATCGCATACATCAGTTCACTCCCGACGCGCCCGCGCGACAGACCGACCACCTGCGCCGACAGTTGCCGCGCCAGTATCTGTCGCGTCGGCGTCTGCGCCTCGCGTTTCCGTGCCTGCTCGGCGTAGGGACTCTCGAGCTCCCACGGTTCTCGCCCCTCGCTGACGACCCACATCTTGCCGTCCTTCAGGCACGCCAAAACCACAGCCATCGCCGCCTACTCTACTCGATCGCCTGCCCCCGACCCGCCGGTGCTCGGCGCTCCGCGCCTGCGCGCCGTCGACCACCCCCAAATCGCGTGCTCGCCAAGCCTCCGCGCGCTCAGGGGGTGGTCCACTCTCGCCAGGCGATAGCGCGCACGAGCGCACCCCGCGCGGCGCGCAGGCCGCAGGCGCGCGAGCACCCCGCCCGCGCGCGGCGGACGCGGCTGTTTTGTGCGCGGCGCTGCGGGGGTCGCGGCCCATGCGTGTGGCCGGCGGCGCACACAGCCCTGCCCAGGCCCCTGCGAGGATGCCGCGCTTCATCGCGCGCATTTGTGCCCGCGCGCTGCACACCAGGCGTGCACCTGCACCCGCACGTACTTGCACCCGAGCGCATTCGCACCTGCGTGCACCAGCGCCCAGCGCCCATTTGCCCATCGCGCGCACTTTGCGCCTTCACTCGCACTCGCACCCGCACCCGCACGCTTGCGACGGCACCGCGCCGCATCGCGCGCATCCGCACACCACTCACACTCACACTCACACTCACACTCACGCTCTGCGTGAGCGGTGCTCTGGCGCGCGCTTGGCCGCGAAAAGAATCCGCGCTTACGATTTTCATTGACGGATCTGCGCGGTCCTTCCCGCACGCGGCGAGGAGTCGCACCATGTTGGCTGCGTACGGCGCGCAGGGCACCCTGTGAACGCCTTGCGTGGCGTAGATGTTTTTCGCCGCGCGTCGACTCGGGCGGGGTCATCTGCTGGCGCGTGGAGGGCTCCCAAAATCAGGTGGTATCCATAGGTATGGGAGAGCGATATGAGCTGGGGACGCTGGGCGATCGCGCGCTACTTGCGGGGCTTGCATGCCTGGTTCGCAAGGGAAACGAGCTCACGGCGGAGTTGCTCGCGTATCTCGGCGAAGTCGACGAGCGCCGACTGCATCTCGAACACGGCTTTCCGTCCTTGTTCGCTTACTGCACGGAGCGTCTCGGTCTGAGCGAGGCGGCAGCCGGGAGGCGAATCGCGGCGGCGCGAGTGTGTCGAGCGTATCCACAGGTGTTCGCCGCGGTCGCCCGTGGGGATCTACATTTGTCGGCGCTGTGCGCGCTCCGTCCCTATCTCGATCAAAAAAATGCCGCGGAGCTTCTGAGCGCGTGTCACCGCAAGACGCGCAGACAAGTCGAACAAATCATCGCCCACCATTTTCCTCGCCGCGATGTGCCGGCATCGATTCGCCGGCTGCCGGTGACTGAGCCGAAGTCCGGCAAGGTTCACTCGCTTTCGGGTGCGGCGTCCGGCGCGGAGTTCGGCGGTGGTTCGAGCGATGCGTCGCCGTCGCTGCAACACGCAGCGCCCGTTTCACCGCGGCCGCGCATCGAGCCGCTTTCCACTGCGCGCTACGGAGTGCATTTTACCGCGGATATCCGCCTGAAAAGCAAGATCGAGAAAGCGCGGGCGCTGGCGAGCCATCGTCTGCCGAGCGGCGATCTTGCGGGGTTGGTGGAGCTCGCGTTCGACGCACTGATTCGAGATTTGGAACGGCAGCGGTTTGCTCTCGGCAGAGAACCACGCGCTGCGCGGGCGCTATCGCCAGGCGATAGTGCCACTCGCTCGCGGCACATTCCGGCGGACGTCGCGCGCAAGGTGTACGTTCGCGACGGCGAGCAGTGCACGTTCATCGCGGCCGGTGGTCGGCGCTGTGAGGCGCGCGCGTTTCTCGAGTTCGACCACGCGGAGCCGTGGGCTAGCGGCGGCGCCTCGACGGCCGAAAATCTGCGGCTGCGCTGTCGCGCGCACAATCAATGGCAGGCCCGTGCGCAGTTCGGATCTCTACTGGCGAGCGCGCAGCGAGAGCCGCGACTCGGAACGCCTCCAAAATGAGCCAGAGCCTGTCTCAGCCGGCTGGACTGAGCGGCCGCGCATTCGGTCGCGGTGCTCGTGCTGTGCGCCATGGAGCTTTGGAGGCGCGGATTGCGCTGACCGCGGGCGCACCCAAGGTCGAACGGTATGCGTCACCGCTCGAACCGCTCGAACCGCGCGTTGCGTCACGGCGCGGTCGAGGGACGATCTTGCTTCGCAGATCCAGATATTGAGCGACTCTCCGCTCGCGCTGCGCGCGAGATGGGCGGAACAGGACCGACGATTTGCTTCGCCGCTCGCGCTACGCGCTCGCAGGATCGCGCGCGGGATGGATCAGGTGCCTTGCGGCCAGAGTTTCTGCACGAGCTCCGACATCGACTTGACGGTGTCGGGCTTCATGCCGGTCGCGGGGTGCGGCCAGGAGAAGCTGCGCGAGACGATTTGGTTGCACGAGAACGAGACCAGCACGTCATTGGGCGGCTGCGTAGGGTTCGAGCTGAAGCTCAGACCCATCTCGGCGTAGAAGACGTTCGGCGCGCAGCGCGCGTCTGCGTTGTCGAAGTTGTCCTTGTTGCCGAGCAGCTTGCCGAGGTTCTCTTTGAGATCGGCGTCGAGCACTTGGGTTTGGCTCAAGATGCGAAACTCGTGGAAGCGCGGCGTGGTGTCCGCGGCAGGCACTGCTGCGGCCCCGGCTCCGCCCGGCAGCAGTCCCGGTGGCAGGAGGTTCGGCGGAATGAGCTGCTGCAGGCCCGCGGCGCCCGCCGAGATCCAGCTCTGAATTTCCGGCGGCAGGCCCGGCACTGCGGGGGCGCCGGGGACGGCCGCCGTCGCGGCCGGCGTCTCGTAGTTCTGCAGGCGGTACGCCGTCAGGTTCGAGGTCTTCAGCGTGTCGAAGGGAGCTGCGGGAGCGCCGGCGCACCCCGAAAGGGCGGCAATTGAGGCGCAAACGAGGGGAGCGAGCGTCGAGAGGTTTCGCATGGACCGCTAAGTAGACCCGAATGGACGAGCTGCCAAGTCGGGAGCTCTCGGCACGCACCTACAATCCGGAGTAAAAACGAAGGGATGCGCTGGGAAATCCGCCGTGTTTTCTACGCCCTGGTCGCGTTCACCGTGATCGTGCTCACGGGCGGCGTCGGGTTCTGGGCTTTCGGAGCGCGCGAATACTCGCTGCCGGACTCGATCTACTTCGCGCTCTCCACCGCCGCGACCGTCGGCTTCGCGGAGCTGCCGCACCTCGCGCGCCACCCGGGCCTGCGCGTGATCAGCGGCCTCTTGATCGTCGCCGGCATCGGCGCGATCGCGTTTTTTCAATCCACGCTCACGGCGGTGCTCGTCGAAGGCGTGCTGCTCGAATCATTTCGGAGGCGCCGCATGCAGAACAAGATAAAAGCCCTGCAAGATCACCTGGTCGTCGCGGGCGTCGGTCGCACGGGCAAATACATCTGCGAGGAGCTCGACGCGATCCGTCGCGAGTTCGTGGTGATCGACAAGGACGAAGAACTCCTGGCGCGACTCAACGAAGAATTCGCGGGGCGGCTCCTGTACGTCGTCGGCGACGCCACCGAAGATCACACCTTGATCGAGGCTGGGCTCGAGCGCGCGCACGGCGTGATGGCCGCGCTCAGCGCGGACAAGGACAACCTGTTCATCGTGCTCTCCGCGCGCGCTCTCAACCCGCGCGCACGCATCGTGTCCAAGGTGATTGAGCTCGAAAACGAGCCCAAGATCGTGCGCGCCGGCGCCGATCAAACCGTCAGTCCACATCGCATGGGCGGTATGCGCATGGTGAGCGAGCTCGTGCGTCCGAAGGTGACCGAGTTTTTGGACCGCATGCTGCGCGTGACCAAAAATCTGCGCTTCGAAGAGGTGGAAGTTCCGATCACGTCGCGCTACGCGAGCAAAACCCTGCGCGAAGTGCCCATCCGCCAAGAGACGCGCTTGCTGGTGGTCGCGCTCCACGAACCCGATGGCGACTACGTCTACAACCCCGAGCCGGATCATCCGCTGCACGGCGGTACCGGCTTGATCGTGATGGGCGAACCGGACGGCGTGCAGAAGCTGCGAGAGCTCGTGGCTCGCGCCTGACCGTCAAGCTTGCGCGCACCGCGCTCAGCTCAGCTTGCTGAGCTCGTCTTCCGCGTCCTCCGGACGAATCGGCTCGGAGACGCGATACGCCTCGTTCAGCCAATTGCCGAGATCGATCATTTTGCAGCGCGTGGAGCAAAATGGCCGCGGGCCGTGACGTTCGGGCGCGTCTTCGAGCACGGTTTTGCAAATGGGGCAGACGATGCGCATTTTCCGCTCCTAGAATACTCCGCGTAGGCAAAAGTGGCCCGATCGCGCCTCGCTCGCAACCGCTTGCCCCGGCGCGCCTACTGGCAGGGGCGATTCAGTCGGCCTTTTTGAGCCGATTCCAAAAGAGCGGGTAGCTGCCGAAAAATGCCTTGGTAACCGAGGGATTTCCAAGTGCGTCCTTTCGTATAAGACTAGCAGGCGTTTCGCTACGCCCGGGCCGTTCGGCCCAGCGCGCAACCCTTAGTGCCCTTCGCCGGTGGTCGGACGGGGGCCCAGTCCCCGAGGAGTCGGTAATGAAGAGCATGTCCTTGACCTTGGTTCTAGCGAGCCTGACGGCGGTTGCGCTGCTTGCCAACTGCACCATCACCACGAACAGCGACAGCGCCGATGGTGGAGCAGGCACCGGTCAGGTTTCCCCGGGCACGGGCGGCACCGGCTCTCTCCAAACCTGCGTGCCGGGCGAAACGCTTGGCTGCTTCTGCACGGCGAGCACGCAAGGGATTCAGATTTGCGCGTCGAACGGCACGTTCGGCGCCTGCACCGAATGCGAAGCCGTGGGTACGGGTGGCAGCGCGGGCAGCGGCCCATGCACCTCGGGCGATACTCAGAAGTGCTTGTGCGGACCGACCTCCGCGGGCATCCAGATCTGCAACGGCACGGGCTGGGGTCCTTGCGCACTTTGCTCGGACGGTTCGGGCGGCACTGGTTCCGCCGGCTACGCCGGGACCACGAGCTACGCGGGGTCTGCAGGTTACGCGGGTACGCTTGGGACGAGCGGCTCTGCGGGGGCCGGCGCGGGCGGCGCTCCGATGGTGTACGGCGACTGCGGGACGTGCATTGCGATGCGGTGCCAACAAGAGTTCGACGCATGCACCGCGGACAAGGGTGATCCGGATTCGGGCATCGACGTTCCGTGCTGGGGCGACGGCGTCAACGGTCAGTTCGGGCAGTTCAGTACCTGTATGGAATCGCTGCGCCCATTCGGTGCTCTCAGGCCCGACGACGCGGTGGCCTGTGGCGACTCCGTCGAGAGCTGCGATCCGAATACCTGTTTTTGGCCGCCGAGCGGGATGACCGCGCCCACGACGGATCTGATCAACTGCCTCGCCACCGACAAAACCAACACCAACTGCACCTCGAATTGCCCGAACGATACGGGTCTGAACAACAGCTGGGCCACCCCCAACAACGGCTTCACGTGGCCAGCCACGAGCTGCGCCAAGACGGACTGCACCTCGTACATGCCCTGACGGCCGAGATGGCGGCCGATTGCGGCTCGGCCCCTGAAAATGCCGCTAAATCGGGGGCCTTTTCATATTTCCGAAACATTAGTAGAAAGCCAAATCCATGAAGCGATCCGCGTCCCTCTTTGCGCTCGTTACCCTCGCCGCAGTGGCCGGGTCCGCGTTGGCCCAAGCCCCCCCGACTCTCACTCCACAACAGCGAGCTGCCCAAATCCAGCAGCTGCAGCAGCTCAAGCAGAACGCGCGCCAGCTGGCGCTGCAAGCGGCAGCGGCGGGCGGCGCGGGTGGCGCTCCCGCCATCGTCGTACCCCCGTTCCCAGCGGCGGCCGGTACGGCCGGCAAGGGCGGAGCAGGTGGCACGGCCGGCACGGCCGGCACCGCGGGCACCGGTGGTGTGCATCCCGTGCTCATCCCGGCGATCGCGTCCACGGCCGAACTCGCGGCTCTGCAGCTGAGCCGCCCGGATCGCAAGAAGGCGAGCGCAGCGGCGCTCGTCGCGCGCTGGGGCGACCTCGTCAAAGACGACAAAGCCAAGACCGAGCTCAAGCTTCACGCGCAGCGCGTCGCGTATCTGACTCGCATCAAGACGATCGCCACGCGTAACGGCGCGGTCGGCATCGCGAACAGCACGGATCAGTTGCTCTTCGAGGAAGAGAAGCGCGATTTCGATGCCATGACCGCGCTCAAGGGAGGTGCCAAGTGAAGCCTGTGACCGCTCGTCGCATTGCATTGCTGATCGTCACGGCGGGCTTGCTCACGGCCACCGGCTGCGGCTTCTTGAAGAAGAAGGACCCACCGCCGGCTGACTCCACCGTGGCGCCCGTCGTCGCCGCGCCCGTCGCGGACACGGACGTCCCCACGTCCGAGGACTTCGAAGACGACGCCTTCAGCAAGATCACGCCGGCGAACTTCACGACCGAGCTCAGCGAACTCAAAAAAGAGATCGAAACGAAGTAGTTCGCTTACTGCCAGCGAAACGTCCGGATCGCGAGCGCGAAGCCGAGCACGCTCCAGGCGCCGAGCACGCACAGCTCGAAGCTCAGCGCCGTGAGCGGCGCGGCGTCGTTGTAGATGCCGCGCAGGGCGTCGTTGACGGCTGTGAGCGGTAGCAAGCGGATGGGCAGCTTGAGCCACTGTGGGAAGCGCTCGTAAGAAAAGAACGAGCCGGAGAGCAGCCACATCGGCAGTTGCACGAAGTTCATCCAGCCGTTGGCGACCTCGGTGCTGTCGAGCCGTGCGCCGATCATCAGACCGAGCGCTGCGAAGGCCGCCGCGCCGAAGCATGCCGCCACGATCAGACTCGCGAGGCTGCCCTGAATCAGCGTGCCGAACGCCAGCCGGCCAAAGGCGACCAAGAGCGTCAGCTCGAGCACCAGAAACAGCGAACGCGAGAAGAAGTACGAGAGCAAGAAATGGCTGCGGCGCATGGGTGTCACCGCGTAGCGCCGTAGCAGCTTGCGCTTGCGGGCGAGCACCAAGTTGAAGCCGATGCCCCACATGCTGCTGCCCATCAAGTTCAAGCCGATCAAGCCCGGTAACAAGAAGTCGATGTAACGCGCGCCCTTGTCGCTCACGGTCTGCTCGTGAAGGGTGAGCGGGTCGCGCGCGCCCGCTGCGCGCTCGAGCACGTCGCTGGTGATCGCGCGTGCCAGCAATGCCTTTTCTTGCGAGGCGTCGAAATGCAGGATCGGGGGCTGCCCTGGTCCGTCTTGATCGACGAGCAAGTCGATCTTGGTGCGCGCGAGGGCGCGCGTTCCCTGCGCGCGCTCGAGCACCTGCGCCGCGACGCGCTTGCTGCCGAGCAGCGACTGGGCGAGCTTAGGTTCGACCGCAGAGGTCACGGCGATCTGCGGCGGCGCCGGCGATTTCGAGCGGAAAGCCAGGCCGAGGCCGATCGCCATCAGCAGCGGGAAGCCGAACACCCAGAACACGTAGCCCGGTTCGCGCAAGAACTCGCGCACGCGCGCTTTGACGAGCTCGGCGAGCGGGCGCGGCGCGTCTTCTTCGGTCTTGCTCATGGCGCGGTCTGCTGTTGTGCGTGCTCTGGGCCGGCTTCCCGCGCGGCGTGGTTTTCGTGCACGAGCGCGCGTCCCGTGAGCGCGAGAAATACGTCGTCGAGCGTGGCTTGGTGGGTGCTGAGGCCAATCGGCGTCACTTGTTGCCGCTCGAGTTCGCCGAGCACGCCGCGCAGTGCGCTCAGGCTGCGATCGATGCGTAGCCGATAGCGCTCGCCGCGGCGTTCAACGCTCTCCACGCTGGGCAGAGCGGACAGCGCGGCCTCGTCGAGCGCGGGCTTGGCGTCGAACTCCACGAACTGCACGAGGCCGAGGCCGTCGACCAGCGAGCGCGGCGTGCCGAGCGCGATGATCTTGCCGTGATCCATGATCGCGATGCGGTCGCACAGCGCGGCGGCTTCCTCCATGTAGTGCGTGGTGATCAGCACGCTGCGCCCGCTGTTGCGGAAGCGCTCCACGATGCTCCAGAGCGCCTTCCGAGCGCGCGGATCGAGCCCCGTCGTCGGTTCATCCAGGAACAAGAGCTCGGGATCCCCGGCGAGCGCCGTACCGATCGCCACGCGCTGCTTCTGACCGCCGGAAAGCTTGCTGTATTGCTTGGCGCGCTCGTCCTTGAGATCGAGCTCGTCGATGAGATCGTCCACTCTGCGACCCTTGCGGTAAAATGAGCGA
>DASYCR010000743.1:0-2571 GCA_036500095.1 Polyangiaceae bacterium | reverse complement strand
GGTTGCGAGCACCGGCACTATCGATACGGATCGCAAGGCACCGCTGCGCGTGACCCTGCGACCCAGCGCGACGCTGCCCGAAGTCACGCTCGGGGCCGGCACGCCCGCGGATCCTCTCGTCCACGTGCTGCTTCACGGCCTCGGCTTGGACGTTGGATACGGCGCGAACGGCACGCGCGCGTTTTCCGCGACACTCGATCTCGAGCTCGATTTCGCGCTCGACGTAACACCGCTCGCGGCGGGACAGCCCGGCGTCGAGCCACTTTTGGTCGCCAGCAAGACCCAAAATCTCGCCATCATCATGCCCGACCAGAGCGCCATCGTGGCCGACGCGGGCAAGCTCGGCGCGGTGACCGCCGCCCTGACCGATACCATCGCCGGGCTGCTTGCCACCCCCTTCACTGGAGCCGCCGCCCTGCCCGGATTCGCCGGCATGACGCTCGACGAACTCGTGATTCAAGCGGCAACCTCCAACGCGACCTCGTTCGTTTCGATCGCGGGTAAACTGACGCCGGGCAGCGCGGTGGCACCGCTCACGCCGAGCGTCGCGCTCACCGACCAGAGCACACCGAGTGAAGCTGATCTGCGCGCGCTCTTCACGAGCTCGCCCGCGCCGACCGTCTCTCCGCCGTCCATCACGCTCGCGCTCGGCCCGACCAACGCCGAGTACGGCGTGCGCATCGACGGCTCGGCCTGGCAGGCGTGGTCAACCGACGCGACTCCAACCCTCCACGACGAAGCGCTGCTCTTCCAAGGTCACCACACGCTCGACGTGCGCGCGCGCATGCCCGCGGACTGGCACAGCGAGAGCGCGACGCTCGCCCATCTCGATTTCGTCGTGGATTCCGTGCCACCCGAGCTCAATCCGACCGTCGATTTCGCGAGCGCGACCGTGAATTTCGGCGGCTACGACTTGGTGAGCGACGACGCAGCGCTCCTCTACGCGTGGCAGGACGCGCAGGGCACTCAAACCCAGTTCGACAAGCTCGCGAGCTTGTCGATCAGCGACGCGCTCTCCGCCACGCAAAATGCCACGAGCCCGCTCGTGATCTCTTGCCGAGACGAAGCCGGCAATGTCGGCACGCTCTCCTTCGATCTGAAGGCGGCCCTCGCGGGCGACGCGGGTGTAGGTGAAGCCGGCGCAGCCGGCGCAACCGATAGCGGGACGACGAGTGCCGGCGGGGCGGGCGGCGCGAGCGGGACCGCGGGCGCGAGCGGAACCGCGGGCGCGAGTGGAACCGCGGCCAACCCGCCAGGCAGCGCTACCGCTAGCGATTCCTCCGGCTGTGGCTGTCGCCTCTCAGGTGAGACACGTGGCGACGCGCCAATCGCCTGGCTCTGTGCGCTCGGCGTCCTGGCGCTCGCTCGACGGAAAAAGCGTTGAACGCGCGCGTAGGCTGGCTTGGCGGCCTCTTGTGTGCGGCGTGCACGCACGCTCAGCCATCGGCGCAGCCAAGCGCAGCGAGCCCACCGCGCGCGGCGGCGCTAGCCCCGAGTCCAGCAACGGCATCTGCCGCGGTGGTTCTCGCGCAGCCCGCGCCGGCTACATCCAAGCTCCCGAACTGCTCTGAGCGCACCACGGCGAATGCCGACAAGACGCGACTAAACTACGTGTTCTCGCTCGTTCACGACGGCCCCGTGTCGTCGCTGGCTGTTGCTCCGCCCAAGATCGGCGTACTCGCCGCCGAGCGCGCCTCGGTATTCGACGGACGCGCCTGGACGACACTCGCGCCGCTTCAGAAGCCGGACGGCGCACACTTCGAGCTCTTCTTCGGCCGCGACTTCGAGCCGCGCCTGATGGGCTACTTGGACGAGCCGAGCGCGCGATCGGACGGGCCACACTCCTTCTACAAGCGCTTCAAGGGGGGGCGTTGGCAGGATGAGCCGAGCGAACTCGGACCGTTCGCAAGCGGTGCGGGCGCGCTTTACGGCGTGCTCGGCGTCGTCGACCCGGAGGTCGTCTGCCGCCCGGGCGCCCAATGCCTGATCAAGCGTGTGTCGGGCTGGAGCCGTGTGCCCGCGCACGCCGCTCCGGTGCGCATTGCGCTCGCGGGCGGCACGGCCTGGGCGCTCTACTCGAATCACGTCGAGCGACTCGAACCCGCGGGCTTCGCGCGCTTCGGGCCCGAGCGGGGCTGGCGCGACCCGAGCGGCATTTGGGTGGATGCGGAAGGCGCGCCGTGGATCGCCGAACCCGCGGAGCGCGCGCTATTTCGCCTCGAGCATGGCACCTGGTTGCGTGTCGAGTCGCCCCTCGCGGAGCCGCGCGCGCTCTGGGGCCGCGCGAACGACGATCTCTGGCTGGTGGGCGCCGGTGGCGCCGCGCATTTCGACGGCACGACCTGGCAATGCGCAAACGACGTACGCGGTCCGCTTCGTTTCATCGTCGCACTGGGCGACGAGCTCTGGCTCGCCGGTGACGCGGGGGTCTTTCGTGGACAAGCGAAGCGCGCAAAGGCTCCCTGAGCGCCGACAGAATCGACCTCGCCAGCGCATCCTTTTGTGGCTCACGATCGTGGTGCTGATGAGGACACCATGAAGGCAACCCAGACCCGCGCAGCATTTCGCATG
>DASYCR010000742.1:0-3143 GCA_036500095.1 Polyangiaceae bacterium | reverse complement strand
GATGTCCACCACGACAGAGTCATGATGGAGCTGAACGACCACACCCGTGACGATTTGCCCCTCCCCACCGAGCGCACCCGAGTTCGCGTCGGTGGCTTCGAACAGCGCTGCGAAGTCTGAGAGCGCTTTGTCTGGAGTGGTCGTTTGAGTATCAGCCATGGATAGAATCGTTGCCTCCTTAAGGCGGTCTGCGAGAGTTGCGGGCGGCTACCGTAGCTGCGCCGAGCCCGGGCCTCGCGTCGGGCTCGGTCAGGTAGCGCACGGGGTCGGTCGCGTCAAACGCAAAAACCGGACCTTACCCGCGTTATGGCTCAGGAAGCGCACCAAAGTGGGCTCGTATGGCTCGGCCTAGCCAACCTGCCCCCTGATCCAGCTCGTCTCGTCGGACGAGGGTGCGCACGCCGAACTCGTTCGGGCGCCGTTGCTGGATCTGCGCCGCGGCCAGCGGGCGTCGCAGGCCCGAATCTACGGGTACGAACGAGGCTAGACCGTGAACGCCGTCCGCGACCCGAGCGTTCGGCCGCGCCTGATCCCCTTGGAACCGCAGGGCGACGTCCAGCTCGATATCGCCGCCGAGCTGGAACGCTCCGCTCGCTTGCTCGAGACCGGCGAGAGTCGCCGGTGAGCTGCCCGCCAGCGCCGCGGCGAAACCGCCGGCTCCTTCAGGCGGGAGACCGAGCATGAGATAGGCTTGGCTGCCCGTGAGCGCGGCTATCAGGCAAGCGGGCCCGGATGCGACGATCAAGGCGCCGTCGTCGGCCTGAGCGATCGCCGGGCCACTATCGAGAGCGATGGCGCCTCGTTCTCGACGAGCGGCCACGTGCTCCTCCGCCAGGACGGCTTCCAAGCCGTCTATCACGCCCTTGGGTGGGAATTTGCCTCCCAAAATGACGACCCAATCCTGCTCGTTCGAGCCGATGCCGACGACAACTTCGCGCAGGTCGCGCGCGAGGTCGACGCCGGTGTGCGCACGAAAGCGATCGTGCCGCGGCTTGAGGCCGGTCGTGCTCGGCGCTCCGAGATCGAACAGGGGCAACAGATGGGTGCGCAGCGGCTCGAGCACGAGCATCGTTTCCACATCGACGCGCACCGCCAATTGCGTGTCCGCCGGCAGATGGCGAGCCGCAACGCGCGCATAGGCGACGTGTGCAAAATACAGGTAAATCCCGCCCGCCGCCGCAAGCAGGATCACGAACGAGAAGCCGCTCATCAGGCGTCCGAAAGTCACGCTGGGTCGCGCCTTTCGCTCCGACTCGCTCATGGCGGCTTCTTTACGCCGGCACCGCCGCAGCTGTCGCCACAGATGGCTCCGAGCAACTCCGCGCGATTGAGCGTGACGTGCGCGGTGACGAACGCTTCCACGTGCTCGATGCTCGTGCGATCGGCGAACGTGCCCAGGCGCTCGTCGCCGTGAAGCGCCGCCTTGAGCTCTCCGAGCGCGCGCGCTACGTTCCCGGCGATCTCGCCGTCACCGAATTCGAGCGCGAGCTCCACGGCAAGTCCGGCGCTCGTGACGTCCGCGCTACCCTCGATGCGCAGCACGCGCTCGGCGAGCTTCCGCAGCTGCCCGGTGCCCGCCGGGAGACGACCCAGCAGCGCGCGCGGGCGGATGGCAAGCGAGACGAGCCCCTTGCTCGGCGGCTCCAGGGCGCCTCCGCGACGACCGAACTCCAGCGTGCGCTCGACGCTGTCGAGCTCGGCCACCGACGCGACGACCACCAAATCATTCGCGTGCAGGTAGATGCGCGCGGGGTCGGCGCGTTCCGTGGTGCCCAGATGATCGTAGCGCCGGAGGGCGCCGCCGAGATCGTCTGGGAGCGCGAATTTGCCGCCGCGATGCGGATCGAAATCCGCGAAATTTCCCCGTAGAACCCAGACCAAATCCGAGCTCGCCACGGACGAACCGGGCCGCGCACCGAGCCACAGCGTGTCGGCCTGGGCGAGCACGTCTGTGAGCGGCTCCGCGCCGTGGTTCCCGCTGCGCAGCGCACGTTGGCGAAGCTCGTCGAGGATCCCGGATCCCAGTGCGTCCCGGACCCGCCCGAGATCGAGCCTCATCACGAAGTCGAGATCGGGCGGCACGATCTCGGCGGGATCGTCGACTGCCGCTGCCGGAGGTGGCGACGCAACCCGGCGCGTCGCGCAGCTCGCCGCGCTCAAGAGGACGACGAAAGCTAGGGCACAGTCGCGCCAGAACGACGTCGCGAGCGCACTAGGCACCGGACTGCGCAAGCAGCTCCAACTCCACTCTGCGCACGCGAGTGACGATCTGCTCAACGACCTCGTCGATGTTGAGGGTCGAGCTGTCGATGACGACAGCATCTCCGGCTTGCTTCAAGGGCGCTACCGGCCGAGTGCTATCGCGTTGATCCCGTTCGACGACCTCGCGTTTCACTTCGCCGAGCTCGGCTCGAGCGCCTCGTGCAATCAACTCATCGAAGCGACGCTTGGCCCGCACATCGACGCTGGCGGTGAGAAAGAACTTTGCTTGCGCATTCGGAAACACGACGGTCCCGATGTCTCGTCCCTCCAGTACGACGCCGCCATTTTGCCCGGCCTTGCGCTGCATATCGAGCAGTGCTTCGCGCACCTGCGGTACGGCGGATACCTTGCTCGCGCCCTGGCTCACGCTCGGCTCGCGGATCGCGTCCGACACGTCCTCGCCGCGTAGGTAGATGGCGAACCCTCCGGGACCCTTGCCGGCAATCTCGATCGCACTCTCGGCTACCAACGCGCGCGCGACGATGCCGACCGCGACGGCGTCGTCCCACGAAACGCCCCCGCGTTGCGTCGCGAGCGCGACGACACGGTAGAGCGCACCCGTGTCGACCAGCAGATAGCCGAGTCGCGCCGCGACGCGCTTGGTCACGCTGGACTTGCCCGCGCCCGCGGGGCCGTCGATCGCCACCACCGGTCTCGTCACGACAGTGCCTCCACCTGAGCGCCTAACGCCCGCAGTGTGCCGACGAAACGGGGAAAACTGACGGCCACGCAGTCCGCGTCCTCCACCACGGTCTCACCGTCTGCCACCAGACCGAGGATCGCGGCGGTCATGGCCAGGCGATGGTCGCCTCCGCTCGAGACACGGGCCGCGGTGAGCGGCCGATCCGGTTGCCCTTCGATCACGAGCCCGTCGGGTCGCT
>DASYCR010000741.1:0-4235 GCA_036500095.1 Polyangiaceae bacterium | reverse complement strand
AAGCACTTGCTGCGTTCGTAGGGTTGGTTTTGTGTGCTTGTTCCGTCCGAAAGGCCGCGCGCCTTTATTCCGTCCGCAGAATCACATGAAATCCGAACGGTGTTTCGACGACGTCTGATAGCTCGCCGGGCTTCAGGCGGAACGCGGCGTCCGCGAACTGCTCGACCATCGCGTTGCGTTCGAACTTGCCGAGGTTGCCGCCGCGTTCGGCTGCGCCGGGCTCGTCCGAGTATTCCGCGACCAGTGTCTCGAATTTCTCGCCGGCGCGCGCGCGCTTGAGGGCCTGTTCAGCGCGGGCGCGCGCTTCTTCCTTGCTGCGGCCGACGCCCGGCGGCGCGCGCAGCGCGCCGCGATAGGACACGAGCAAGTGGCGAGCCGAGATCTCGTGCGGCTCGTCGCTCGCTGGGGTCGAGGCTTGCTTGGCGTGGCGCGCCGGGGGCGGCGCGTCGTCGTCGTCATTGGAGGAGAGCTGAGGGATGGGCGGCGCGATGCGCGGTGGATCGCCCGGCCCCTCGATGGTGGTGACGACGCATGCTGCGCAGGCGAGCGGCACGAGCAGCGCCGCTCGCTGGCAGCAAAGAAGTAGCTTCGAGGGCAGGCGCGCGCTCACTTCGTGCGCTTGATCACGTGGAAACCGAACGGTGTCTCCACGACGCCGGATACTTCCCCGACTTTGAGCGCGAACGCAACGTCGGAGAATTGCTTGATCATGCGCTCGCGCGTGAACGAACCGAGCGCGCCGCCGCGCTGCGCGGCATTCGGCTCGTCCGAGTATTCGCCGACGACCTTCGCGAAGTCTGCGCCCTTCTTGACCTTGGCCAGGCCTTCTTCGGCACGCTTTTTGGCCTCTTCCTTGCTGCGCGTGATGTTCGGCCCAGCGCGCATCGATCCTTTGTATTGCACGAGAAAGTGGCTCGCCTCGATGCTGGCGCCTTGCGCAGCCATTGCGCCGGGCGGCTGCGCTTGCCCGGGCTTGGCGGTCGTCGGTGTGGTCGCGGCGGTCGTCGTATTGCTGGCGGCAGCGTCGCGCTTGGCGCCCATCTTGCTGAACGCGCCGAGGCCGCCGAGCACGCCGATCAACAGCAGCGCGCCGAGCACGGCCCACGGCGCCCAATCTGGAATCCAATCTTCGTCGCTGGACGTGCCTGAGGAACGACTTACGGGAGACGTGCTGGAGCGCTTGCGCGCCTGCGGCTCGTCGTCCTCGTCGTCATCCTCGTCGTCATCCTCGTCGTCATCCTCGTCCTCGTCGCTTTCGTCGTCGTCCTCGTCGTCATCCTCGTCGTCATCCTCGTCCTCGTCCTTGGGCTTGGCGACTGGCTTGGAACCGGTGGATTTGGCTTCAGCTTTGAGCTCGCCTTTTTTCGGTTCGCTCTTGGCTTCGGACTTGGGAGGGACGGACTGCGCTTTGGCTTCCGCTGCGGGCGTGGCCGCGGGCTCGGCCTTCTTCTCTTCGACCTTGGCGTTGCCTGGGGCGGACTTGCCACCCCACTCGCTGTCGATCTCGTCGGTCGGCGGAGGGGGAACGGATAGAACCTTCTTCGATGCTTCGTCGTCGCTCATGGTGTCTCCAAAGCTCTCGCTGGCTAAGCGCCCCTACTAGCGCGTGATCTCCGCCCAGGCACCCGTAATGACGGGGTCTGGGCGGCCCCCGGCAAAAGCTTGTAGCGCGAAGCGGCCGTCACCGAGGTCGAAACCCTCGCTCACGATCTCGTCTCCGGGCCAAACAGGCTTGCGAAATTGCGCGACCAGGCTCTTGAGCCGGCTCGCGTCGCCTTGGCAGGCGTTCTGAATCACCGCGCGCCCAAGAAACCCGTAAGTGCAGAGGCCATGCAAAATAGGGCCTTGCTCGAAGCCCACTTGGGCGGCGAAGGCCGGATCCGCGTGCAGCGGATTCAAGTCGCCCGAGAGACGATAGAGCAACGCTTGCTCGGGCGACGTGGCTTCCCGGTGCGAAAACGTCGCGGCTCCTTCGGGGATTTTCGGTACGTCTTTTTTCGGGGGTCGGTCGCCGGCAAAGCCCCCGGCGTCGCGGATCAGGAGCTGCCACTCGGTGTCGAAACAGGGCTCGCCGTTCAGCGTGGTGTGGGTCGTGAGCACGACTTGGGCCAGCTTCTTCATGTCGTAGATGCCGCTGATGACGCCCACGCTCTCGAGCGTCGCGGCGGATGGCAGCGGGCGATGAATGCGCAATGCCTGTGCGCCGTGGACCAGCATGTTCATGTCGCAGCGGGTCTTGCTGAACAACTCGCTGACCGGTCCGTACGCCGGAATCACCGCGAAAGTCGGGTACACTTTCGGCCCGCGGCCCTCGTACAAGTAGTCGAGCTCGGCCTTTTTCGCGCCGATACCGAGCGCGTACAGGACCACGGTCTCAAAGGTGTATTTGAAGACGTGCGGTTCGGTCTTGAAACCGACTGTGGAAACGTCGAGGCTCATCGGGGGTCCCCGGTGCGGCGACACCGTTAACGCGGCCAGCGCTGCGACGTCAATCACAGGCCATCGAGATCCTTAGCGAAGTGAGCGCAGTGTTGCCGGCGAATTCAACAAATCCCCTGGAGTTTCTAATGTCTCTCCTGACGGATCGGCCGGATCACGTGCGCGGATATCTGGCCGCTTGGGCTCGCGTGAGCCCGGCGATCACGCTCGTGCCGGCGTTTGGGCTCGCGGCCTTGCCCGCGGCGGCGCGGGTCGGGCTCGCGCTCGCGCTCGCGATTTCGATCGCGCCCGCGCTGGTCTCATTGCAGGTCGGTGCCGCGCCGCTCTGGGTCGAGCTGCTGGTGCAGGCGGCTCATGGCCTGCCCGTGGCGATCGCGGCGTCCGCCGTGTTGTGGGCCGCGACGATGGCCGGCGGGCTCGCCGATGATCTGCGCGGCAATCGCGGCGCCGCGTCTTTGCCGAATCTCGACGAAGGCACGACGCCGCTCGGGGCTTTGACCACGATGCTGGTCGCCATCCTGTTCTTGGAGGGCGGCGGCGCCGAGCGCGTGGCGGCCGCGCTGATGCGTCCGATCCCGGCGCACGCCTTGCTCGGAGTGCTCAGCGCAATCGAGGGAGCGATCGGGCTTTCGATCGCGGTGCTTGCGCCCGTCACCGCCGTGTCGATCGTGGTCGAATTGTCGAGCGCGCTGATCGCGCGCGCCGCGGCGCCCGCGTACGTCGCGTCGCTGCTGTCGCCCCTGCGCTCGGTGGCGGTGCTCGGTGCCTTCGCGCTCCTGTTCGATCGCATCGTGGCGCTGCTCGCGCTCGCGGGCGCGACCGTGCCGTAGCGCGTGTGAAAAAAACACTCCGCTGCGCGTCACAAGTTGACGCGATAGGCGACCGATAGGCCGAGAGCGAACATCGTGTTTCGGCCGCGCAGCGAGGCGCGGTCGGTGAGCGGATCGTGCGCGGCGGTGGTCGGCAGGAACCAATTGCCGTAACGCAAGTTGAGCCCGAGCGACCAGTTGGGCGCGAGCGAGTGCACGGTGCCGACGGCGAGACCGATCGTACCGCCTTCGGTGCGGATGGTCGCGCCGCGCTGGCCGACGAACGCGAGGTCGTCGGTCGGACCCTTGACCTCGAAGTGATCGTCGACCACCACCAAGCCGCCCATGAGGCCCGTCCAAAACTCGAAATTCTCGCCCACATAGGGGTAGTAGCGGATGGTCCCCTCGAGCGTGAGGTACTTGCGGGTGTGGTCGCGCGTGATCCCCGGCGGCTCGCTCTCCGGCGCGTCCGTCGTGGGAATCAAGCCGAGCAAGAGCCCGGCGCCGAACGCGAAGCGCAGGTTCGAGCGGAAGAGCTGCCAGGCGTCGAGCACGAAGCTCGTGTCGCCGTGTCGGCAGCTCGAGCCGTTGCCGCTCTCGGCGCACACGGACGCGCCCGGCAACGTGAGCCAACCGGCGCCGGCTTCGGCGATACCCGTCGGTCGATTGAGGGAAGCGAAGCCGTGCGCGGCGCGTCCCTCCGGCATCGCCCAGGGGTCCTCTGCGCGCGCGGACGTCGTGGCGAGACCGAAGCCGAGCAGCGCGGCGAGCGTGAGCAGAAGCTTCACGGAGTCGTCCCTTGCTGGCTCACCGCGCGTGCGCCGAACGCGCCGAGCCGCGTCGCGATGCCGAGCGCGGCACCTGCGCCGAGCACGAAACAAAGCAGTACGACCACCGCGCGCTGGGCGCTGACGGGTCGGCGCGAAATGGGCGGCGCATCGAATTCGGCCGGCGCAGGCGGCCCGGAAGCGCGGGTTGCGGACAGCG
>DASYCR010000740.1:0-9060 GCA_036500095.1 Polyangiaceae bacterium | reverse complement strand
GCAAGACGGCCTCGGAGGACGACTCTAATATGGTGTCTCGGGCGCAATGGGTTCCACTGATGTTGTTGGCAGCGCTGCTGCCGGCGCAGGCGGTCGCACAAACGGCTGACAAGAGCACGGCGGTCGCCCTGTTCGACGAGGCGGAAAAGCTCGCAGTCGCAGGCAACTTCGCCGAAGCGTGCCCCAAGTTCGCGGAGAGCTACCGACTCGACCCGCAGCTCGGTGCGCTGATGCACCTCGCGGACTGCTACGGCAAGAACGGCCAGCTCGCCAGCGCGTGGGCCAGCTTTCACGACGCGGCAGACGTCGCCACACAACGCGGCGACGACCGCGCTCAGGTCGCCAAACAACGCGCCGCTGCGCTCGAAGGCCAACTATCGCATCTGAGCATCTTGGTCCCGAAAGAGGTGGTCGTTCCCGGTATCGACGTGCGCCGCGACGGCACGTCCGTTGGGCCGGCGCTGTGGGGCTCGGCCGTCCCCGTCGATCCCGGCGAACACCACGTCCAAGTCTCGGCGCCCGGAAAAGTGAGCTGGCAGGGCACGGTCACCGTCGGCGCCACGGGCGACAGCGCGTCGCTCTCCGTGCCCCCGTTGGTCGACGCCGGCATCGCGCCACCGCCGAGCGCGCCAGCCGCTCCGCAACCCGCAGCGAGCGCGGATTCCAGCCCACACCCGCTGTCCACGCAAACCATCTCCGGCATTGCGGCGATCGGGCTCGGCGTGGTCGGCCTCGGTCTCGGCACGGTGTTCGAGCTCCGGCGCTCAAGCAAGCTGAGCGAACGCGACGACGTCTGCCCGAGCGGCATGAACTGTGAAGCCGGCAGCAACACGCGTATCCAATCGCTCGAAAGCGACGCGAAGAGCGCCGGCACCATCGGCGCGATCGGCCTCATCGCCGGCGGCGTGTTCACGGCGGCGGGCGTCGCACTGATTGTCACCGCGCCGAGCGCGCATGCGAGCTCGGTGGCGATCGCGCCGGTGGTGGGGCCGCGCTTTCAGGGATTTTCGCTGAGCCATGCTTTCTAGCAAGCTCTCCCTGACGTGCTGGCTCGGCATCGGCACGCTCGGCGTCTGTTTGCTTGGATGCGGAACCAGCAATCGCTCCGTGCAAGAGGGGACTGGAGTCGGGGGTAACGCTGGGTCGTCGGCTGGTGGCGCGAGCGGGCAAGCAGGCAACGCGGGGGCGAATGGCGGGAGCGCCGGGTCGAGCAGCGGGAGCGCGGGCATGAGCGGCGCCTCGGGCGTCGGTGGCAATGGCGGATCGAGTGGCGACGCTGGCGCGAGTGGCGCATCGGGCACAGCCGGCGCCTCAGGCGCGAGCGGCAGCGGCGGCTCCGCAGGCGCCGATTGCAACGCGGCGTGCACGGCACCCAAAGACATTTGCGAAAACGGCCAGTGCGTCGAGTGCGCCGTGGGCTCGCAGACCTGTCACGGCAATACGCCATCGTCCTGCGTCGACGGCAGCTGGGTGGACGACAGCTCGCCCTGCTCGGGCACGCTGTCGGCTTGCACCAACGGTGTCTGCGGCGCGGCGAAGCTCGTGGGGGGCATCGTCACCGTCGCGGACGGCGTACTCACGCAAACCCCGAGCGGTGTCCACCTCGTGGAGCACGGGCTCGAATACAACGGCGTCTCGTGCGGGACCGCGAACGGCGGTCAAGTCTGCGTCAGCGGAGGAATACGGCCATGAATCGCAAACAAATGCTGCTCGCCTTAAGCGCTGCGCTCGCGTTCGGCAGCGCGGCAACGCTCGTCGTCGAGCATGTTCGCGCAGCGGGCATACCAACGACGGGTGCGCTCACGTACTCCGGTCTCTTGCAGGACGGCGCCGCGGCGCCGCTCACGGGAGCAACGCATACGCTCGAGGTCAAGCTGTGGTCCGCGAGTACGGCGGGCACTCTACTCTGCGATACGGGCAGCCCGACCGGACCGACGACGCTCGACGGCGGGCGTTTCTCGATCCTACTACCCGACACGTGCACGACTGCGATCGGCACGAACCCGAGCGCCTACTCGGAGGTGCTGCTCGACGGGACGTCACTCGGCCGGAGCAAGCTCGGCGCCGTTCCGTATGCCGTGGAGGCGAACCACGCCGTGAGCACGGACAGCGCCAGTGGCGCGCTCGACACTCGCATCAAAACCTTGGAGACACGCCTGGGAGTCACGTCTGCGTTTCGGGTACATCTGAGCACCAACAATATTGCGCAAGTTCCCGACCAGACTCCGCCTACTCCCCTCTTGTTCGACGTCACCCCCGACTACGACTTGAACGGGGAGGTCACGAACGACGCAACGAAAACGACTTTCTCGCCCAAGTCAGCGGGATATTACGTCCTTGCGTGTACGCCTATTTTTGAATCAGGCGCACCCGGCGCCGCTACCGGTTGGGGTGCCGCGTATATCCTCGTCAACGCCACGGCAGTGGCCAACAACGGCTACTACGGGGATCTGTGGACTGCGACGCGCAGGGTTGAGGTCGTCACGCACCTGAACGCGCTAGACAAGGTGACGTGCGGCGCCGATCAGCAAGCAAGCGGAGCCGCCCGCACCGTGCGCTCCGGCAGCTCGTTCGAAGGCATGCGCCTCGCTCTCTAGCTCGCGCCTGCCCGGGCGTCGCGTCGCGTGCACCGTACTGGCCGCCCGAGCCCAACGATCAACGCCCGCTCGTTCAACCACTGATGCGGCTCTCCTTGCGCGGGGGCCGGCCGCGACAGCGAGCCAATCGTCTCGCTGTGCTATGTTTGGGACCGATGGTCGCGACGCCTCGACTCAGATTTACCTTCCGCGACTACCTGCAGGTCGACGAGGCCAGCGACGTCAAGCACGAGTACCTCGACGGTTTGATTCTGGGCATGGCGGGCGGAACGCCGGAGCACGCGCGGCTCGCCGCCGCCGTCGGGGCCCGACTGTCCCAGCAGCTTGCCAACCGGCGCTGCGCGGTGTTCAGCGAAGCGCTGCGTGTGCGAGCGACCGAAACGGGCTTCGCCGGCTATCCGGACGTAACCGTGGTGTGCAATGACCTCGCGCGCGATCCGGAGAACGAAAATACCATTACGAATCCGAGCGTAGTCGTCGAGGTGCTGAGCCCGAGCACCGCTGAGTACGACTGCGGGGACAAGCTCCGTCACTACCACTCCATCGCGTCGCTCGCGCACGTCGTACTGGTGGCGTATGACATGCCGCGCATCGACGTCTGGACGCGTGGCTCGGGTGGCTGGTCCAAGGCGACCTATCTGGCCGGTAGCAGCGCCGAGCTAGCGACCATCGAGTGCACGCTCGATGTCGATTCATTGTATCGCGACCCGCTCGCCTAGTGACGATCCTGTCCACTCGTGTCGCATGGGCACTTGAGAACCTGGCACGGGGTGGTATGACCGGTAATACCCATGGCCACCAAGACCGCTATCTCGCTCCCCGACGATCTCTTTCGCGCGGTCGATGAACGAGCCCGCGCGCTCAAGTTGTCGCGCAGCGGGTTGCTCGCTCGCGCGGCCCGCGAGTTCTTGGCAAAAGTCGGCACGCCAGGGGATCCAACCGAAGCATGGAACCGCGCGCTCGCCCAGGGCGGTCAACCGGGTGATGAGTCTGCCGCCGTAGCCTTTCGCAAGCGCAGCAAGGCCGTCGTGCGGAAAACGAAGCACAAGCCGTGGTGATCCGCCGCGGCCAGGTTTGGTGGGTAGCCTTCGGTGAACCGCGCGGGTCCGAGCCGGCCTTCCGCCACCCCGCCCTCGTCCTTCAACGCGACGAGGTCAATGCCAGCAGGCTCTCGACCGTGGTCGTCTGCGTGCTCACGAGCAACAAAGCCCTCGCCGCCGCGCCGGGCAACACGCTCTTGTCAAAACGATTCACCGGCCTGCCGCGTGATTCGATTGCCAACGCATCACAGCTCGCGACCATCAACAAAGACGACCTCATGCAGCTTGCCGGCACCGTGCCAATTCAGCTGATGAAAAAGGTGAGCAGCGGCCTTCGCTGGTTTCTCCGCCTCGAGGAGTGACTGCCCTCACGGTGAAATCAGAGTCACCGTTGGAAAGTACGTCCTATAGCGGGCAACGTCCCGCGTGAGCAGCTGAAAGCCGGCTACGGCGGCGTGTGCGCCAATATAGAAGTCCGGCAGCGGTGTCCGGCGCGCACCGCCTCGCTTGCGGTAGCGCAAGAAAGCTTTGCCTGCCAGAAACGCCGCCTCGTACGGCAATGGATCGCGACGGAACACGTTCGCGGGCAAGGCAGCTTCAACGTCTTCGATCTTTGGGTAGGCGATCGAGACTTCAGCGTACACGAGCGGATTGACCACGAGCACAGCCTGGTTTGCCGCGGCCTCGAGCGCGGCAGAGGACCAGGCGAGCCAAACGCGGTCGTTCGTGGCAATGTCGAGCAGGACATTACTGTCGACGAGCACTGGCTTCATGGCGACCGCGTTCCTCCAGGGACGTCAAGCTAGCGCCGCGTGAGCGCGAGGATCTGATCCGTGCTCATACGAACGCTACCGCTGCCTCTGAGACGAGCGACGGCCGCTTCACCCCGACTGCGACCTTTTTTCATAGCGCGCGCCTTCACGATGCGAACCGCCTGACCTTCGACTCGAAATTCTACTTCTGTCTCCGGCAACAAACCGAGCTGCTCGCGGATTTCTGCGGGAATCGTCAGCTGGCCTTTGGCCGTGATGCGCATGTCTTACTCCTACAAGTAAGAATACGCCGCTTCCGCCGGCCGAGCAAGCGCCCGCGCTGCACGCGGTGCGACCGATGCAGTCCAATAGCTACCAGCGTGCGCTACTCGAACACGACCGTCTTGTTGCCGTACACCAGCACGCGGTCGTCCAGGTGCCAGCGCACCGCGCGCGCGAGCACGATTTTCTCGAGATCGCGGCCCTTGCGCGCGAGGTCTTCGACGGAGTCCCGATGCGAGCAGCGCACGACGTCTTGCTCGATGATCGGGCCTTGATCGAGCAGGGCGCTCGCGTAGTGCGCGGTCGCGCCGATCAGCTTCACGCCGCGCTCGTGCGCCTGCTGGTACGGCTTGCCGCCCACGAACGCCGGCAAGAACGAGTGGTGGATATTGATGATCCGGCCGTCGTACTCGGCGATGAACTCGGGGCTCAGGATCTGCATGTAACGCGCGAGTACGATCAGGTCGATTCGCTTCCATTCGAGCAGCGCGCGCTGAGCTTGTTCTGCCTCGGCTTTGGTCTCGGGTGTGACCGAAATCGCCGAAAATTCTAGACCGAATTGGTGGGCGATCGGCTCGAGATCCGAGTGGTTGCTGACGATCACCGAGATCTCGCAGCTGAGCTCGCCAGCCTGGTGACGGAGCAGGAGATCATACAAACAATGGTCGTAGCGGGAGACAAAGATCGCCACGTTCTTCTTGTGGTGCCGGTAGAGCAGGCGGTAGCGCATGGCAAAGCGCTCGCCCACTTCCGCGATCGCGCGCTCGAGCGTGCCGCGATCGGTCTGCAGCTCGGACATGTCGAAATAGATGCGCTGAAAGAATTGGCCGGCGACCGGGTCCGTGTGCTGGTCGGAGTCGAGGATGTTTGCGCCGTAGCCGTACAGCATCTGCGCGAGGGCCGCCACGATGCCGCGGCGATCGGGGCACGCCACGAGCAGGGTCGCTCGTTGATCATCGCTCGCGCTCATGGTCGGGGTTTATAGCCGGAGCGCGGCGAAACGCTAGGCGTCACGTGCCGAAGGCACCCGAGCAAATACCGGCAAACAGACCAAACAGCGCGGCTCGCTCGGTCTCGACGCCCAGCGCGCGCGCTTGACTCAGAATCACTCCCACCGGTACGCCGCAGGCGGCTCGATCGAACGCCTGACCCTCGGCCGGAGTCAGCCCCAAAAGCGAGCGCTGCAGGTGCAGAATGGGCCGCGCCGTGAGTGGCTTTTGCGCGACGCCGGCCAGCAACACGCGGAGCTCGCCTTCCGTGTAGGCGCTGCGAAGCGCGCCCACCAAGAACGCGGTCGGTGCCGCCGGCGGCGCCAGCACTTGCTCACCGCTCTCTGCGCCGTCGACGAAGTAGAGTTCACCCTGCCTGAGCGCGAGCAGCGAGCTCAAGCGTCGCGCGCGTTGCTCGGCGAGCGCGGACAAGAGCTCGCCGGGACCGATCAGACCGCCGTCGAGCAGCGCCTGACCGAGCGGCTTGCCCTCGCGATAACCGCGCTCGAGCGCGCGGTCGAGTGCGTCTTGAGCCAAGCGACCGGCGCGCACGAAGCCCGCGCCGAGCAGCTCCGACGGATCGCTGGAGGCGCTCGCGCCGGGTACGCCGTTGACGAAGTACACGCGCCGCTGCTCGCTGCCGCGGCACGCGCAAATGAGGCCCGTCCTGCGCGTCGCCAAATAGCGAAACAGGTGCCAGGGTAGCGTGCTCGGCTCGATCGCGTGGCGCTCACTGGCGAACAAAGCGACCGGATCATGGAAGCGGTACAAGGCGCGCGACACGAAGCGCCCGAGCTCACTGACGGCGCTGATCGGCATGAATGGGCCGCCCGAACGGGAGACTTCGCTGTCGGCCGGCACGCGCGCGCTGGCGATCCACTCGAGCACGGTCGCGAGCGAAACCGGTCCAACCACGGCGCTGCCTGCTCGGCGCAACCGATACGCCGGCGGCCCGGAATCCGGCGCCGCGAGCCGGGGCGTGGTCGGCGCCTCCGAGTGCACGAGCCGCAACCCCGGCGCGCGACTAACGGGCGGCACGGAAGCAGGTTTGCTCACCTCTTGCCAGGACGCCAGCGACTCGCGCGTACCGCTCTTGAGCGCGAGCAGCCCGAGATCCGCGAGCCACTGCGTGAACTGGTAGTTGTCGATCAGTACGCCGTGCCGGCGCGCCACGCCTTCGAGCTCGAGCGACAGCGCGCGCGCGCTCGGCTGGCGCAGCTCCGGATCGAGCGACAGCGCGCACGCGAGCACCGCCCGCAAGTCCGCCGGGATTTGCGAGGCGCTGCGAAACGCGCCCATGTTGCCCGCGTGCAGGTTGGCCAATATCTCGCGTTCGTTGTCGCCGGCGAACAGCGGCGCGCCGAGCAGGAGCTCGCTCAGCACGACCGCCAGCGAAAAAAGATCCGCGCGCGCGTCGACGCCGCGACCGAGCGCTTGTTCGGGCGGCACGAAGCCGACCTTGCCCTTGAGCTCGCCGGGCCGAGTCGGGACGCCAAACGCCGTATGAACGATGCCGAAATCCGCCAGGAGCACGCGGCCCGTCTGCGAGAGTAAGATATTGTTGGGCGTGACGTCGCGGTGCACCAAATTGAGCGGTCGCCCCGCGTCGTCGCAATGCTCGTGTGCGTGCGCCAGTCCGGCCAACACTTCACGAGCGATGTAGAGCGCCGCGCCGAGCTCGACCGTGCGCTTGCGCGCGACGACACCCGAATACAAGTCCGCGCACGAGAGCCCCTCGACGAACTCCATCACCAAATACAGGCCAGCGCGCTCCTCCCCGAAGTCGACCACCTCGACCAGGTTTGGGTGGCTGAGCGTCGCGTGCACGCGCGCCTCGTCGCAGAACATCTGCACGAAGCGCGCGTCTCCCGCAAAATGCGGCAAAATGCGCTTCAGCGCGAAGCGCTTGCTGAAACCGTGCGGCCCGCTGCGCTTCGCCTCGAACACCTCCGCCATACCGCCGACCGCAATGCGGCGCATGAGCTCGTACTCGCCGAGCCGCTCGGCGCGCGCGACGTGATGAGGGGGCACCAAATCACAAGCATACCCCAATATCCCGCGCTCGCTCACTACTCGAACTCTCGAACTTCTTCCGGCTCGCGCTTCTACGCACGCGCATCCGCGTACTCGCGCACACATGAGTTCGTCCGCGGATTTGAACCGATGCTTCATTTTCCGTGTAGTGGGATCGGGGCGTGTGTGGGGATTTGGGGTGGTTTTGGGGCAAAAGTTGGGTTGTCGCCCTAGAGTGGTACCTTAGATCCGTGGCCGCCCCTGACAGCGTCTTGCGCGCGATGACGGACGACGGCGCGTTCCGCGTGATCACCGCCAGCACGACGCGCACGGTACAGCGCGCGATCGACGCTCAGGGCGCACGCGGCGTGACCGCGCGCCACTTCGGCGACTTGCTCACCGGCTCGATCTTGTACCGCGAGACGATGGCGCCCGAGCTGCGCGTGCAGGGCATCCTCAAAGGCTCGGGCGGCACGGGCAAGCTCGTCGCGGACTCGCATCCGTCCGGCAAGACGCGCGGCTTGATTCAGCTCAGCGACGGCGCCACCGACATCACCCTCGATCAGGGCGCGCTGATGCAAGTGCTGCGAACCATGCCGAACGGGCGCATCAGCCAGGGCGTCGTCGCGGTCCCCGAACGCGGCGGCATCTCGCACGCGCTGATGGCTTATCTCCAAACCTCGGAGTCCGTGCTCTCCGTGCTGGCCGTAGGCACCGTATTCGACGGGGACCGCGTGGTCTCCGCTGGCGGCTATCTCGTGCAGCTCTTGCCTGAGGTGGGCCGCGGCTCGCTGATGATCATGACCGAGCGCCTGCGCGACTTCGAGAGCATCGACCCACAGCTCTCGGACGCGAGCTTCACGCCCGCCTGGCTGCTCGATCAACTCTTGTACGGCATGCCGTTCACGCGCGTGGGCGAGACTCCGCTCGGCTTCGATTGCTGGTGCGACGAAGTGCGCGTGGTGGCAGCCCTCGCCAGCTTGCAAAAAAGCGACCTCGAACACCTGCTCGCCGACAACGAGGTCCTGGAGATCGCCTGCGAATACTGCAAGCGCCAGTTCCACATTCCGCCCGCGCGTCTGCGCGGCTTGCTCGAGCCAAGCTAAGGCGATCGAACGGTTCACCCAAGTAGCAGCGTGGGCTCACGGGTTAGCTGCACAGCAGCTTTGAGGAGCCGCGGTCCCGGATTCTTGTAGAGCTCACCTGCCAACGCGAATTTGTATTTGGCTGGAACCAGGCTGGTCCCGTGGACCTGCCACGGGTATTCGACATTGTCGGGACGCCTCCCGCCGTCATTCACTTGAGGATGTAGAAGATCGACATCGCGACAGAGCGCTCGGATTGCTGGCATATGCGGTCGTTGCTGGTCGAAGGCTTCAAGACGACG
>DASYCR010000739.1:0-1527 GCA_036500095.1 Polyangiaceae bacterium | reverse complement strand
GCGATGGAAACCGTGCGTGAGGCACTCGGCGGAGGCTCGGCACCTCGTCGTGGTGGACGCCCCAGCGCTTCCCCCGCGCCCGTCCGCGGTGGTCGTCGGGAAAAAGGTCAGAAGCGAGATCCGGGAGAGATCGAGCGTCTTACCGGGCGTTTGCTCGACTATGTGCAGGGCAACGCGGGTCAGCGCATCGAGCAGATCGCGGCTGGCATGGGCACGGTCACCAAAGAGCTGAATCTTCCGGTGAAGAAGCTCATCTCGCAAAAGTCCTTGAAGACCAAGGGCCAAAAGCGCGCGACCCAGTATTTCGCCCGCTGAAATTTCCGAGCAATGCAGGTGGGGCTTGCCGAGAGCAGGCCCCGTTGCATTTTGTGCCGCTTCCCCGAGCTTGACGCGCAAAAACCCGGGAACCACGTCAGAACCGCCCGAGCAGGCCGACGCGACCAATGGCAATCAACGGCTGTACCGAGATGCCCGTGCTACCCGGTGCCCGACTTGGGTACGCGAGCCAAGTAGTAACGAGCGCGGCGGCGCCAACCCCAGCGCACACGAAGCCCACGGTGGACACGTTCACGTCGCGATCGTGATCGGTGATCGCTTGGCGTAGCTCCGAGCAGGGACCGGCAGCGGAAGAATCCGCTAAGTTACACGCGCCTGAGTTGCTTTGCGGGAGCCCATCGATTTGGGCTTGCGCTGCTTGCGCTCGATCTCGAGCGGAGGACTGGGCCAACGCAAAGCCGATTCCGACGGCGAGCCCGGCCGCGGTGACGGCCGATTCACCGAGCAACAGGTACAGCTTCGTGGGCGAATATCGGCTCGGTTCAGACGCGGGCGGCGGACCGTGCGAAGAGCTTACGCCGGGCGGTAAACTCTGAGCTGTCATCGGCGGCGGCGTTGCAGCGACCGGGGTCACGCTGGCGGCGGGCGTCGCCGCGTCCTTGAGCTCGGCGCGAATCGAGAGCTGAGCTCCTTCTTTCAGCGAGAAGGCGCGCTCGAACGGGCGATGCCCCTTCGCGGAGACGTTGAGCTGATGAGGGCCGGGATTGAGCGCCACCCCGAGAGCGAGCTCGCTCGGGGGCCAGGCCTTGCCGTCGACCTCTGCGACGGGGCTCGACACCTCGCTCGGGATCGTCACGCTGAGGCGTGGAATGCGCCGCTTGAGCTCGGCGCTCGCAGGCGCGAGCAGCTTCTGCACGTCGGGAGCTTTGGCTCCTCCGGCAATCAACGCGCTCGCTCGATCGTAATCGAGCGCGGCTTCTAGCAGCTGCCCTTGCCGTTCTTCGCTGTGCGCCAAGTGAAAGCGCAGGCCCGGCGTATCTTTGATCGCGACTGCCTGACGCAGCTTTGCGGTCGCTTCGGGCCACTTTTGCTCCGCCTCGAGCGCAACGGCGCTTTCGAAGGCCTGTCGAGCGGTAGCCAGCGCCGCCGGTGAGGGCTCTGCCCGAGCCAGGCGCGGGACGAGCGCGACGCCACAGGCGAGCAGCGCTTTCAACGTTCGCGAGCGAAGAGTCATGGTGAGGAGCGCCCCGG
>DASYCR010000738.1:0-4925 GCA_036500095.1 Polyangiaceae bacterium | reverse complement strand
ACGCGCGTTGGTCGGACGCGCCTCGTCGTCTCGACGCCCGGTCATCGTGGACAAGCTATCAAGTGATCGCACGCCGGTCGATCGCCAAACTCGCGAAACCGGACCCTGCTCTGTGGCAACCGCGTGGCAACCGCACGCGCTATCAGTATCGAGCCGCGTCGAGCGCGCGAAACGCAGAGCGTTTGCTCAGCGCCCGCGCTCCCAAGGAGACGCTGGACCTACATGATACGGAAAGTTAGGTCCCATGGCGGCGGGCGGCGCCCAGCTCTGCCCGGGTTGAATCGTGTTCGAGGCGCGTGACGCTGGCGTGAACACGCGGCCGACGCCTAAGCTCGAGCGGCTCGTGGCAAAGCCGTAGCCGTAGCCGGGATACGCATAGCTCGGCGAGCTCGCGTAGTTGTTGATCACGATCGTCGGTCCGGCCGCGGGCGGTGCGCCCTGCGCGACCGCTTCGCCTGGCCCCGCCGCGTCGCCGCCCAGCGTGACCGTGTGCGCGAGCCGGGGGTGCTCCTCGGCGGCGGCCTGCGCCGGCTCCACGGCGGGTGCCGCCACGGCAACCGCGTGCGCGGCGGCACCCGCCGGCAACGGCTCGGACATCGCCACGCGACTCGCGTGCGGTTCTGCGGACGCGCTCGGGGCGTCTGGCTCACCGACCCAGTCGAGACCGGTCGCGCCGCAACCGAACGAGCAGCAGGCACCGAGAGCGATGACCCACCCGGACCGAATGCGCATGCTGCTAGTTTGCCACCACTTTCCGAAACTTGCGATGGCTCCGGGGCAAGCGCCAGGATTTACGGCCATTCAGCCAGCGCGCGCGGACCGCTAGCTGGAACCATCGCTCGCCGGGACGCCGCGCAGCACGCGCCGGGCGAGCTCGAGATCGAGCGCCTTTTCCCAGCGCGCTACGAGCAACGTGCCGACGGCGTTGCCGACCAAGTTCGTGAGCGCGCGCGCCTCGGACATGAAACGGTCGACGCCGAGCAGCAGGGTCAAACCGAGGACGGGCAAGCTGTGCGTCGCGGAAAGCGTGGCCGCGAGCGTCACGAAGCCGCCGCCGGTGACTGTGGCGGCGCCCTTCGACGTCAAGAGCAAGACGGCCAGCAAGCCCAGCTCTTCACCCGGACGCAGCGGTACGTCCAGCGCCTGCGCGATGAACAAGCTCGCCAGCGTGAGGTAAATGGCCGTGCCGTCCAGGTTGAACGAATAGCCCGTCGGCACGACCAGGTGCACGACCTCGCGGCGGCAACCGGCGCGCTCGAGTTTGTCCATCAACCGCGGTAAAACCGACTCGGAGGAAGACGTGCCGAGCACGATCAACAGCTCCTCCCGCAGGTAGACGAGCAGGCGCCAGATCGACAAGCCGGCGAAGTGCAGGGCCACCCCGAGCACGAGCAGCACGAACAGCACCGCTGTCGCGTAGAACGCCAGTACCAGCTCGAGCAGGCTGCCGAGCGTGCCGACACCGTACTTGCCGACCGTGAACGCCATCGCGCCGAATGCGCCGATCGGCGCTACATGCATCACGAGCTCGACGATCCCGAACGTCAGCTGGCTCACCTGCTCGAGCCAGTCGACCAGTGGAGTCGCGCGTGGCCCGAGCCGCGCAAGCGCGACGCCCGTGAGCAGCGCCAGCAAGAGCACCTGCAAGATCTCGCCGTGCGCGAAGGCCGCGAAGAACGTTTCGGGAACGACGCCGAGCACGTGCTGCCAGAAGCCATGCGGCACCGGGCCCGCGAGCTTGCGGTCGAGCGCACCTTGATCGAGCTTATCGAGCGCGGCGTGAATGCCCGAGCCCGGGTGCAGCACGTGTCCGACCAGTAGCCCGAGGCCGAGCGCGAGCGTCGTGCTGAGCTCGAACCAGAGCAGCGCCTTGCCGCCGACGCGCCCGGCCGCCTTGAGATCTTGCATCTTGGCGATGCCGATCGCGACCGTGCAAAACACGATCGGCGCGATCATGACCTTGATCAGATTGACGAACAGGTCGCCCAGCGGTTTGAGCGCGATGCCCCAGCTCGGCCTCACCACCCCCAGCACGATCGCCAAGAACACGGCGATCAGCACCTGCACGTACAGACCGGGCAAACGCCGAGAACGGGGAGCCTGCGATGCGCTCGGCATGCCCCGCGGGTATAACACCGAAGCCTCCTTGGCCTCGAGTTTGGCAGGCTTGGACGAAAGATCCGTACGACCATGGCGCTCCCACCCCGCACGGCCCCGAGCGAACGCAGGCTCGCGGGCGTGAACCTGATCGGCGACCGCGCGCACTACGACGAGGTCGTGACGCGGCTCGGCCAAGCGCGCGTCTCGCTCTGGATCGCGACCGCAAACTTGAAAGACGTGCACGTGGAAGCGCCGATTGGCAGCGTGGCGCGCGCGCGCGGCCGCTACGTTTCGCTGATCGAACGACTGGGCGAGCTCGCGCGAAACGGCGTCGAGGTGCGTATCCTGCACGGCGCGCTGCCCTCGCGCGCGTTTCGCGCGTCGATAGCGGCGCGCGCCGAGCGCAAGGGCGCCCGCGTCGAGCTCCGTCAGTGTCCGCGCGTCCATCTGAAAATGATCGTCGTCGACGGCGGCTATCTGTATTTGGGCAGCGCCAATTTCACGGGCGCCGGCCTGGGCGCCAAGGCCGACGGCCGCCGGAACTTCGAGCTCGGCGTCAGCACCGACGACGATCTATTGCTCGACGCCGCCCAGCAGCGCTTCGATCGCATCTGGTCGGGACGCGAGTGCGGAGCCTGCAAGCTGCGCTCGATCTGCCCCAAGCCTCTGGACAACCAGCCGCGCGAGAGCGAGAACCCAGCCACGGCCAAGGCACGCCCCGCACGCAAACGCCGACGCCTCTGACCATGGTGGCCAACAAACTCAAATCAACGCTGCTCACCTCCCCGCTCTCGATGGGGGATTTCCTGCTGCGCCTCGCGTTCTTCGCGGCGGCGCCGATCGCGATCGTGCTGCTCGCCAATTTATTTCCCGTGCGCGGCGCGTTGATCGACGTCGCGCTCGCGCTCGGAGTGTTCAGCGCAGGAGAGTCGCTGCGCCGCCGCGCCGCGAACTCGCGCGTCCTCTCGCTGGCGTTGAAAGAGGCGCTCGCCTTCGAGAGCTTTTATCGCAGCAAGCCGCCCCGCCAGTTCGCGTACTATTTTTTCTATCCGCTGCTTTTTCCATATTGGCTCAGCAACCGCGAGGCGCGCCACGAATTTCTGATGTTCCGCGGCTACACCTTGGTGAGCTTCTTGCTCCTGATCGTGCAGCAAGGCTGGCAATATTACTCGAACTATCTGCCGGAGCTCGGCTTGCAAGAGTTCTTGCCGGCGCTCGGGCTGACGCTGGGCATCGAAACGTTGGTGGTGCTGTCGCTCTTGATGCCGATCGCGACGACCGTCGTCTGGTACCATTCGAGCTTCCGCCGCGGTCGCCTGCTCGCGGTGCTGCTGGTGGGTTTGGTGTCGAGTGGTTTTGCCATCGCGCGCGTCGTCTCGCATCGCGACCCGATCGTGTCGTATCTGACGCGGCAACGCGTCGTGCAGCGCACGAAAGCCGACCGAAAGCACGCGCGCACGGCGCTGTTCGCCGCGCTCAGCGCCGCCTGGCGCGAGCTGTACAAGGAAAAGAGCATCCCGGGCGACGGCAAGGTCGAAGGCAAGGCGCTCGACGACGCGCGCACGGCGCTCGAACCCTTCTACAAACACGACGAGGCCTTCGCGTTCGACTTGTGGGCGAGCCCGCGCGGACGGCCGCACTATCTGGTGCTCTACTGCGAGTCGCGCGGCGGTCGCCCACCGATTTGGGTGGGCCTGAAAGACGGCGCGGAGATCCGCAAAACCGCGCAGCTCCCGCGCGGCGCCTTCTTGGCCATGCGCGAAGCCGCCGACACGGCCAACGCGCTCGATTTAATCAACGACGAGGATTAGTTTCCGCTTTTTCTCATGCAGTTCCTGCGGACAATGCCGCGCGACCGTCGCAACCTGTCGGGAAGCATGCGCCCGCGCCCCCGGCTCTCGTGCTGGGTTCGGGTCTCAGTTCCACTCCGTGATCCGGTGACCCGAAACTGACACGCCGTTTGGCGGCGCAGCCGCCCCTGCGCCCCGGGATGGTGCTCGTGCAGGTCGTTCAGGAGCGCGTTCGTGCAGGTGAGCGTTCGCGCGAATGCTCTATCCGCGCGGAGGTCGCGGACTGAAGCGTACGAAGTCCACGAGCTCCGGCTCGGCAGCGGGTGCGAGCGGATCGTGCAAACCGAGGCACCAGATGTCGACCGCGCTGCCGTCCGCGCGCACACGGATCCGGAGAAAATGCTTGAAGCCGGGGTGATCGAGCGCCGTGAACGCTTGCGTGTGCTCGAGCCCGAGGCGCGTGAGGAGCGCGAGATATGCCCCGAACACGAAGGCCCCGGCAAACACGGCCACTAGAAACGTGAACGCCGTCACCAGCCACACCGAGGGAGTCAAGTGCGCGCGCCACATGATGCGCGTGAGCGCGAACGACGACAGCACGGGGATCAGCGCCGTCAAGATGCCCGCTCCGAACGCGAGTCCGAACACGGCGCGCCCGCGCCGGCGCATGCCGCCGATCAAGGCGTAAATCAGGGTCGTGATCAGCGTGATCGCGATCGGCGCGGATAGGATCACGCCCAGGCGCGCGAACGTCCGCATGCCCATACTCATGGCAGGCATGAACAACACGGCCAGGATCAGATGCGGCAGGAAACCCGAACCACCACGCATGATCTTCCACGGCACCTCGCCGAGCAGCGCGCGGCTCTGCGCGGCATTCGGCCACTCCACCTCCGGCACCAGTCGATTCGCGCCTGCCATCGTCGCCGGGTGTAGGAACGCTCCACCGCCGCCAGCGGTGACGTGCAGCGCCGCACCGTGTCGCAGCCGCTCGTAGTGATGCACGTCACCCGAGAGCACCAGGTGTGGCCGGCT
>DASYCR010000737.1:0-3620 GCA_036500095.1 Polyangiaceae bacterium | reverse complement strand
ACGACGAGGCCGCGAGTGATCTGGCCGCCGCAGCAGCGCGGCGCGCGCTCGAGAAAGCCGGCCTGAGCGCAGCGGACCTCGACATGATCATCGTCGGCACGATCAGCGGCGACATGCCGATGCCGGCCTGTGCCGTGTTCGTGCAGCAGAAGCTCGGCGCCACTAGTATCCCGGCCTTCGACGTATCGGCGGCCTGCGCGGGTTTCCTGTACGGCGTCTCGATCGCCGATCAGTTCATTCGCTCCGGCCTGCACAAGCACATCTTGGTGGTGGGCGTCGAGCTCTTGAGCCGCGTGATCAACTGGCAGGATCGCACGACCTGCGTGTTGTTCGGCGACGGCGCGGGCGCGGCGGTGCTCGGCCCCGCCCTAGACGACGGCCGCGGCGTGCTGTCGACTCGCCTGTTCACCGACTCGAGCCTCGCTGAATCGCTGTGCATCCCCGCCGGCGGCAGCAAGGAGCGCATCAACCTGGCCGCACTCGAGGCGCACCGCGATTCGGTGCACATGGTCGGCAAGGACATCTTCAAAGTGGCCGTCAAAAACCTCACCAGCGCGTCGCGCTCCGCGCTGACCGACGCCGGGCTCGAGCCTAGCGACGTGCGCTGGGTCGTGCCGCACCAGGCCAACATGCGCATCATCACGCAGGTCGCGCAGCGGCTGGAAATCCCGCTCGAGCGCTTCATCCTCAATATCGAGCGCTACGGCAACACCTCGAGCGCCTCGATTCCGATCGCGCTCGACGAGGGCCTGAGCGATGGCCGCATCAAGCCGGGCGACACGGTCTTGATGTGCGCGATCGGCGGCGGCGTGTCCTGGGGCAGCGCGCTCGTACGCATTTGAACATGAAGCTCGCCTTTCTCTTTCCGGGCCAAGGCTCGCAGACCGTCGGCATGGGCAAGGCCCTCGCCGAATCGAGCGCGGACGCTGCCGCGATCTTTCGCGGCGCGGACGACGCGCTCGGTTTTTCACTCCAAAAGCTGTGCTTCGAAGGTCCGGAGGCCGAGCTCACACTGACGATGAACGCGCAGCCGGCGATCGTGACCGTGAGCAGCGCCGTGCTCGCCGCGATCCATGCCGCGCATCCGTCCTTGCCAGCGCCCGTCTACGCGGCGGGTCACTCGCTCGGTGAATACAGCGCGCTCGTCGCCGCAGGCGCGCTCTTGCTTTCGGACGCCGTGCGCCTCGTGCACCTGCGCGGGCGCGCCATGCAAGACGCTGTACCCGCCGGCGTGGGCGCGATGGCCGCCATCATCGGCGGCGAGGCCGAGGCCCTATCCGAGTTCTGCGAGCGCGCCGCACAAGGCGAGGTCGTCGCCTGCGCGAACTTCAACGCGCCGGGGCAAATCGTGATCTCCGGTCA
Source organism: Polyangiaceae bacterium (assembly GCA_036500095.1). GTDB lineage: Bacteria > Myxococcota_A > Polyangia > Polyangiales > Polyangiaceae > PMG-095. Next base: position 2,258 of record DASYCR010000737.1, on the reverse strand, counting down.
CAAAGCCGCCGTCGAACGCGCGTCGGCCCTCGCCGCCGAACAAAAGCTCAAAGCGATCCCGCTCAACGTGAGCGCGCCGTTCCATTGCTCGCTGATGGCGCCGGCCGCGCGCGCCGTCGAGACCGCGCTCGGCCAGATTCAGATCGGCCTGCTGTCGTTCCCCGTGATCGCCAACACCACCGCCCAGGCGAACGCCGACGCCGCGCAAGTCGGCAAGCTCCTGGTCCGCCAAATCGATTCACCCGTGCTCTGGCAGCAGAGCGTCCAAGCCATGGCCGAAGCCGGCGTCACGCACGCGCTCGAAATCGGACCCGGCAAGGTGCTCGCGGGCCTCGTCAAACGCATCGACAAGCGCGTGCAAGTGCTCAGCGTGGGCGACGCGGAGAGTATTGCGAAGATCCCGGGATTTCTGAGCTGACGTTCACTGCTTCACGAACGTAACCGGCACCTGAATAACGGCGCTTCCGCCATCAGGAGCAGCAAACTGCCCGGCACCCGCTGCCGATGCCACGCAGTCGACGACATCTTCCGGTAGCCCAATCGCCTCGGCCGAGACAGTACCGACGGTACCCGGCTGATCCACGCGCAACGTCAGACGCACTGTGCCGTGAAGTTGCGGATCGTTATTCAGTCCGACCTGATAGCACTCGCGAAATCCCTTGCGCATCCCCGCAACGACTCTAGACGCGTCGCTAATGGTCCCGCTTTTCGTCGGCGTGCCGCGGGGTGGTTGCGGGGGCGGTGGCTGCGGCATGCTCGGCATGAGTGCGTGCAGCGGAACACGCGACTCGAGGATTCCGTTCTCGAACGCGTGTTCGCCGACGCGGAGCGTCCGCGTGACGACCTGGTAGCGAGCGAGCAGTTCACTGGCACGCGCCTGCTCCCCTGTTTTCCCGTAAGCAAACACGAGAGCAACCACGAGCTCGAGGCGTGTGGCATCGAAGGCTGGCACCGCATCCGCCGCGCTCAGAGCCCTTTGCAGAGTTCGCACGCTTTCCGCGTCACTGCCGAGCTCCGCAAGGGTTGCCGCAAGCCGCTCGAGCGCCTCGACTTCGCGGCGATTCATCGCCGGTTCGTGACGTGCGGCCGCTTCAACCGCGGTGCCGAACGGCAATAGCGCGGCGTTCAGATTGCGCTCGTAGCGAAATGACTCGGCGAGAGTGATCTGCAGCGGGAAGACGACGCCATCGTCTTCCTCGACGCCCGGCTTGAGCAGCTGCATGCCTTCCGCAACGCGGTCGCGGGCCTGTGCAAAGCGCGACGCAGCGACCGAGATGTTGGCAAGTTCGTTCCAGTTTCTGGCAATGCTGACCGGTTGGGCACCAATCTCCTGTCGCAGGGTCAGCGCCTTCCCCAACACGAGCTCCGCGCGGGCCAAGTCGTTGCTCCGACCGAGCGCCATGCCGGCGAGCTGAAGCGCTTCGGCGCCCTGCTCGCTGCGCCCGCGTTCGATCTGCTCGAGCAACAGGTGCTCTCTATCGAACGCAGCGTATGCCGCTTGGTACTCGGCCTGCCTCAAGCGCGCCCTACCCTCGAGCTCCCAAGCTGCAATCGCTAGATCGGGGGCGGCGCGCTCGCGTGCTCCAACCGCGCGAATTACCCCTTGCGCATCCGCCACAGCGTCTGCCCAGCGCTCGGCGTCAAAGGCGACTCGAGCAGCCGCCAAGAACTGCTTTGCTTCCGTGAACGGCACAGGTTCCGTCGCGCGCGGTGGTGGAGTCGCTGGGCTCGACGGAGCCGGAGCATCATGCACAATGCACCCAGCCAAGAGCCACGAAGTGGCGAGCCCCACGGCGGCCCAGAGCCCCGCAGCCCTCGCTTGCATGCGCTCAATCTACAACGATCGACGGTGCGCCGCAGCGCGCACGCGCTCAAACGGCCTTCCCAGCGCACGAACTCGAAAAACTCGCCGAACCCCAACTTGACGCATTGCGCCGCATATAACGCGCAATTTCCGGCTGATTCGCAGCGAACACCGGCGCACGGCGCCGCGTACGGTTTTTCCCGTTTTCCTCCTGCCGTCACGTGCTAAACACGCGCCTCGCACGCGAGCGACGCACGAGAATCCATGTTCGACCTCACCGGCAAAGTAGCGCTCGTCACAGGCGGCTCGCGCGGCATCGGCCGCGCTGCAGCCGTGGCGCTCGCCAAGCAGGGCGCCCAGGTCGTCATCAACTACGTGAGCAATGAAGCGGCCGCGCGCGCCGCTGCGGACGAGGTCACCGCCGCCGGCGGCAAGGCCGAGCTCGTGCAATTCG
>DASYCR010000736.1:0-2277 GCA_036500095.1 Polyangiaceae bacterium | reverse complement strand
CACCCCCACGCGCACGACCACTCCCACTCCCACGCGCACGACCACTCCCATTCCCACCCGCACGACCACTCCCACCCGCACGACCATGGCCCTCGACGCATCCAACTCGAAGCGGACATTCTCGGCAAAAACGCGCAGCTCGCGAGCAAGAATCGCGGGGAGTTCGAGCGACGCCACTGGCTTGCCCTAAACCTCGTGAGCTCTCCGGGTTCCGGCAAAACCAGCTTGCTGGAGCGAACGATCCGCGAGCTCGGAGCTCGCTTGCCCTTCTTCGTCATTCAAGGAGACCAGGCGACGGATCGCGACGCCGAGCGCGTGCGGCGCGCGGGGGCTCGCGCCGTGCAGCTCAACACGGGCACCGTCTGCCACCTCGATGCCGCGATGGTCGAGCGCGCTGCGCGCGAGCTCGACCCGCCGGCGGGTTCCGTACTGGTGATCGAAAACATCGGCAACCTGGTGTGCCCGGCGCTGTTCGATCTCGGCGAGCGCGCGCGCATCGTCGTCGCTTCCTTCGCGGAGGGCGACGACAAGCCGCTCAAATATCCGTACATGTTCCGGAGCGCGGATCTGGTGCTCTTGAACAAGCTCGACCTCGCGCCGTACGTGGTGTTCGACGCCGACGAGTTTCGCCGCAACGTGCGCAGCTTGAACCCCGACGCGCGCGTGATCGAGCTGTCGGCAACTCGCGGGGACGGCTGCGGCGATTGGTACCAGTGGCTGGACGAGCACGCGCGTTCGACGCAAATAACAGGCAATTTTAGCGCCCTCGCGGAGCCGCACCCTTGAGCGCGTCGGATCAAGGCCTCGGAACGAGCTTCGACCCGCTAGCGGCGATGGACGCCATGGGTCCAGAAGAGCTCGAGCGGGCGATGGAATTCCTCGCGTCGGTTTCGAGTGCGCTGTTCCCCGACGGCCCGCCGCTGCCCGAGCAGCTCACTTGGCCGGACCACGCGGAAGTCGCGGCCCTGAGCGCTGACGGACAGCAGCGCAGCACCGAGGAACGCCTGCGTGCGGCCGAGGTGCGTTTCGCGACCTTGGTCGAGCAGATCCCGGCGGTGACGTTCATGGCAGTGCTCGGCGAGGGCGAGAACGAGATGTACGTGAGCCCACACGTCGAACAGCTGTTGGGTTACACGCAGGAGGAGTGGCTCTCCGATCCGTTTCTCTGGTACAGCCGGCTGCATCTCGAAGATCGGCAGCTCTGGAACGAAGAGTTCGCGCGAGGTTGTCGCACCGGCGGCCCGTTTCGCGCGGAGTGTCGCTTCCGCGCGCGAGACGGACGCGAAGTGTGGGTACACGGCGAAGCGCGCCTCGTGCGCGACGGTCAAGGGCGACCGCAGTTCCTGCAAGGCGTCGCCTTCGACATCACCGAGAGCAAAGAGGCTCAGAAGCTCTTGTTGGCGCGCGCCGTCCACCAGGCCCGCGTCGACGAGGAACTGGAAATCGCCCGACGCGTTCAGGCCGCGTTGGTCCCAGAATCGCCGACCCTTCCGGGCCTCGAGATGGCGGTGGTCATGCAGCCGGCGGACGAGGTCGGCGGCGACTACTACGACGTGCAGCCGACCGATTTCGGTGGCTGGATCGCGATCGGCGACGTGTCCGGGCACGGTCTCAACGCGGGCCTGGTGATGTTGATGCTGCAGAGCGCCATGCTCACCGTACAGCAATCGTTGCCTGACGCGATGCCCGCGGAGGCGCTCGGGGTCGTCAACCACGTCATCTTCAAGAACGTGGCGGAGCGGCTCAAGCGCAACGAGTACGTCACGAGCAACCTGCTGCGCTACGCGCGAAACGGGCGCGTCACCTTCGCCGGCGGGCACCAATACATCGTCGTTTGCCGCAGTGACGGGACCATCAGCCGCGTGCAAACGCCCGGACCCTGGCTCGGCATCGGCGGCGTCATGCCGCACACCAAGAACTATGAGCTCGACTTGGCGGTCGGGGACGTGATGATCCTGTACACGGACGGCATCATCGAGGCGCGCGATCGCCACGGCAATCTATACGAAATGGATCGCTTGTGCTCGGCTCTGCAAGACGCTCGCACGAGCAGCGTCGTGGAAATCCGGGACGCGATCATGGCGAGCGTGCGCGCCTTCATGCACGTGCAGGACGACGACATGACGCTGCTCGTGCTCCGCTACGTCGGCTGAGCTGAGCGCGGGCCCCCAATAGCGTAAAATGCCGAGGATTCGCTTGATCGCCTACGGCACCGTGCAAGGCGTGGGCTTTCGCCCGTTGGTGTTCCGGAGCGCGCTCAGCGAGGGCCTCAGCGGC
>DASYCR010000735.1:0-1992 GCA_036500095.1 Polyangiaceae bacterium | reverse complement strand
TGGCGGGCGCTCGAGGCACGCGCCGAGCTTGAAGCGGAGGGCGGACAACAGTTGCTCGCTCGTCGCGATCGCGAGGAGGCGTTGGCGGTGCTCGAAGAGATCGCAGCGCGTCTGCCGCGAGACTTGCGAGAGGTGTACTGGAACGATGCGCGTCGACGAGGTCTGCGCGCTTGCGTGCCCGCGGCGCTGGCCACCGCGGCGACCGAGTTCTTGCCGTTCAATGCCGACGGACGCAGCAGCGCCCGCTTCGACGCTGGGACGCTGCGCTCGCCCGGCAAGAGCGCGATCTCGGAGCTCACCTCGACGCCGCTCGAACAGCGGTTGGCTTGGATCCTGGAGGTGAACAGCGGCCTGGTCGGCGAGTTCGACGTCCCGCGCCTAACGGCAAAAATAACAGACTACGCGGTGCAGCTCGCGCGCGCGGAGCGCGGCTACGTTCTCTTGCGCCAGGTCGACGGATCGCTCAGTGTGCACACCTCGCGTTCGCGTTCCGGCGACCTCGAGCACGCCGAGTTTTCGCGTTCGATTGCCGAATCCGTGATGACTTCGCGTGAAGCAATCGTCGCCCTGAATGCGCGAGGTGACTCGCGCTTAAAGAGTTTTGCTTCGGTGCATCAGCTACTGCTCGAATCCGTGGCGTGCTTGCCGATCTTGGCGCCAGCAGGCGCCGCCATCGGAGCGCTCTACCTCGAAACACGCCTGCGCCCGGGCGCGGGCTTCGAACGCGAGATGCCGACGCTGCAGGCGTTCGCCGATCAGGTTGCGATCGCCCTGGAGAACGCGCGTCTGCTCAACGAGAACCAGCAGCGCAACCATGAGCTCGTGCTCAAGAGTAGCCAGTTGGAGGAAGCGCAAGCTCGACTCCACGAGCTTCTGGAGGGTCGCACCGAGCAGCTCAAGCGCGCGCGGCAAAAGCTCCGCGACGCGCGTGAGACGTTGTACGGCCATTTCGGCTATCGCGGTTTGGTCGGCACGAGCGCGGCCATGCGCCGTATCTACTCGCTGATCGACCGAGTGCGGGAGACCGACGTGCCCGTGTTGATTACGGGCGAAAGTGGCACGGGCAAAGAGGTCGTGGCGCGCGCCATCCACGATGCGTCCCTGCGCAGCAAGGGCAAGATGCTGGGCGTGAACTGCGGCGCGATTCCCGAGAATTTGCTGGAGAGCGAGCTGTTCGGTCACGTCAAGGGCGCCTACACCGGCGCGGATCGGGATCGTCGGGGCCTGTTCCGGGAGTGCGAGGGCGGCACGATCTTGCTCGACGAGATCGGAGAGACCCCGCGCAAGATGCAAGCGGGACTTTTGCGGGTGCTGCAGGAGCGACGTGTGCGAGCGGTGGGCGGCGCAACGGAGGAGCCCGTAGACGTGCGTGTCTTGTTCGCGACCAACCGCGATCTGTCGCAGCTCGTGACCGAGGGAAAATTTCGCGAGGACCTGTACTATCGCATTCAAGTGGTCGAAATTCGACTGCCGGCCTTGCGCGAACGCGCCGAGGATATCCCGCAACTCGTCGATCACTTCTTGGGGATCTTCGCGGCTCGCTACAAGCGGGAAAAAAAAACGATCGACAAGGAGGCCTTGCAGCGTCTCACGCGCTTCGCTTGGCCGGGAAACGTACGTCAACTCGAGAACGTCTTACTCAACGCTTGGGTGCTCACCGACGCGCCCGAGATTGAAGCGGGCGATCTCGATCTGCCCGACGGCTGGGCGCCAGCGCAGCCCGCTAGGAGCGAGCAGACGCATCCGCACGCGATTCGTCCGGCTCGCGCACAACGAAAAGGCACTATTTCCGAGCATCGCCGCGACGAACGCGATCGCATTCTGCAAGCGCTGCGTGACAGCAACTGGAATCGCGTCAAGGCCGCAGAGATCAGCGGCATCCCGCGGCGCACCTTTTACCGGCGTCTGCGAGAGTACGGCATTCAGTAGGCTTGGCGCGCCTCAGGCGATGCCCAGCTGCTTGAGCTTCTTGTGCAGCCCCTCGCGGGTGAT
>DASYCR010000734.1:0-5248 GCA_036500095.1 Polyangiaceae bacterium | reverse complement strand
GTGTTCCTCAACGGTTTTTTGCCGTACCTGGTCGTCCGTTTCGACGAAGCGCGCTTGTCACCCGAGCGCCTCGCGCGCGCCTGGAATCCTGCGAGCTTTTGGGTAGCCATCGTGGTGTTCGGGCCGTTCTCGATCCCCGTGCATTTCGTGCGCACGCGCCGCTCGCTGCTCGGGCTCGCACTCGGGTTGAGCTGTGGAGCAGCGGCCCTGCTCCTAGCGTTCGGTGTCGTCGCGACGCTTGGCTGGCTGCTGGGCGTCGACGCTTGACGCAGTCGCGCCGAGCGCCCAATCGGCCTGTTCCGTACAGCTGGCCGAAATCTGACCATATCGCCACAAATCCCCGCATTTTCTCCGGAATAACCGGCCGAGGGTGATTGTCTCCGGCGCGGCGGTCGCGCTATAGCGGCCGACTTCGAGGAAATGCCATGCAGGATGTCCGCGCCCTGAACGAAATCGTCGCCAAGGAGAGCGCCTTCGTCGACGAGCTACTCGCCGAAATCGGCAAAGTCATCGTCGGTCAGTCGTACATGATCGAGCGCATTCTGGTCGGTCTGCTCACCGGCGGCCACGTCTTGCTGGAGGGCGTACCCGGCCTGGCCAAGACGCTCACCGTGCGCACCATCTGTGAAGCCATCTCGGCCAAGTTCGCGCGTGTGCAGTTCACGCCGGATCTGTTGCCCGCGGACTTGATCGGCACCGTGATCTACGACCAAAAGACCGGCCAGTTCAGCTCCAAGCTCGGCCCCATCTTCGCGAACCTCGTGCTGGCCGACGAGATCAACCGCGCGCCCGCCAAGGTGCAGAGCGCACTGCTCGAGGCCATGCAAGAGCGGCAGGTCACGATCGGCGACAAGAGTTATCCGTTGCCGGATCCGTTCGTGGTGATGGCCACCCAAAACCCGATCGAGCAAGAGGGCACGTATCCGTTGCCGGAAGCGCAAATCGATCGCTTCATGCTGATGGTCAAAGTCGGCTACCCATCGCGCGAAGAAGAGCGGCAAGTGATGGACCGCATGACCAGCGTGGTCAGCGCGCACGCCGGCTCCAAAACCTCGCCGGAACAGCTGATGGAAGCGCGCAAAGTCGTGCGCGACGTGTACATGGACGATCGCGTCAAGGACTACATCGTCGACGTTGTGTTCGCCACGCGCGAGCCGCAGAAAAAGGGCATGAAGGACCTCGCGCCGCTGATCGAGTACGGCGCGAGCCCGCGCGCCAGCATCGCGCTCAACCTCGCCGCGCGCGCTCACGCCTTCCTGCGCCACCGCGGCTACGTCACGCCCGAAGACGTCAAGGCGATCGGCCCGGACGTCCTGCGCCACCGCGTGGTCCTGAGTTACGAGGCGGAAGCAGAAGAGGTCACCGCCGAGGACATCGTCAGACGCGTATTCGAAGTGGTGGAGGTCCCATGACCGCTCCCTTCTCCTCTCTTTAGACCTTTTCGCGAAGGCCGCTTCGAAACCGAGTCGACGTGAGGGATCTTGGAAGACCAGATCACGATCCGCCAAAGAGACACGGCCCCCCATGAGAGCCGGCGACCGCGCTTCGTGGTACCCGACGGGGTGAACCGGCGCCCGTTTCCTTTCAGCCAGCGTGTGTCGAGGAGCAGTTTGCGAAGGTTCCAGGCGAGGCACTTCAATCACGTGGGCGGAGCGATCACTGGATCCAAGGGTCCGACTTTAGGGACTCTCAAATGATCCCGAAGGAACTCCTCAAGGCCCTGCGCAAGATCGAGATCACCACGAATCGCCTCGCGACGGAGCAGCTCGCCGGCAGCTACACGTCGGTATTCAAGGGACGCGGTCTCGCGTTTCGCGAGGTGCGCGAGTATTTGCCGGGGGACGACGTGCGCACGATCGATTGGAACGTGAGCGCGCGCATGGATTCGACCTACGTCAAGGTCTTCGTCGAAGAGCGGGAAATGACGATGATGCTGGTCGTCGATCTGTCGGCGAGTCAGCGCTTTGGGACGCGCGTCGCCAACAAGTCGCGGCTGGCGGCCGAGGTCGCGGCCCTGTGCGCGTTCAGCGCGATCAAGAACAACGATCGCGTCGGTCTGATTCTGACGACCGATCAGATCGAGAAGCTCGTGCCACCGAAGAAGGGGCAAAAGCACGTGATGCGCGTGGTGCGCGAGATCCTCGGTCGCACGCCCGAGCACACCGGCACCGATCTCAAGGTCGCGCTCGAAACGCTGTATTCCGTGTCGCGGCGGCGCAGCGTCGCCTTCGTGCTGAGCGATTTTTTCACGACCGACTACGACCGCGCGCTCTCGCTCGCCGCGGCGCGCCACGACGTGATCCCGGTCATGCTGGTCGACCCGCGCGACGACGAACTGCCGGACGTCGGCCTGTCGAGCTTCGAGGATCTCGAGACCGGCGAGAGCGTGATCGTCGACACCTCGAGCCCAGCCGTGCGCGCCCACTACGGCAAGCGCATGCGCGCGCAGCGCGCCGAGCAGATAAAATTGTTCGTCAAGCTCGGCCTCGATCACTGCGTCGTGCGCACCGACAAGCCGTACATCAAGCCGCTGCGCGATCTGTTCGCGCGGCGCGCGCGGAGAGCGTACCGATGAGAACGGCACGCGCTACCGCGCTCGCGCTCTTCGCGCTTGCACTCGGCGCGAGCGCTTCTGCTGCGCCAGCCAGCGCGCCGGCGTCGGCTCCCACGCCGGCCACCAGCGCCGCGGCTCCCGTCACGTCGAGCAGCGCCGCGAGCGCGCCCGCGGTCAGCGACAGCTGCATCGAGCGCATTCCCGAGGGCAAAGCGCGGCCTAAAATGCACGAGCAGCTCCCTACACGCGGCGTGAGCGGCCACGCGCTCACGCTCGAAGTCGTGCTCAATCACGGCAAGGGCGAGTCGGTGCTCCCGATGGGCGTCAAGGTCATCACCGACAGCCCCGAGCTCAAAGCGCTCGAGCGCGCCGAGTTCATCTTGCCGGACCCCGCGGGCCTCGCGGGACCCAAAATCACGCGCGTCGAGCACGGCGACGTCGCGGAGACCACGGTGCAGATTTCGGTCGTGCCCTTGCCGCCGAAACCCGGACGACAGCTGCTCACGCTGCCGCCCTTGCCGATCGCGCTCTCGCGCGCGAGCGGCGAGGTCTTGACTCTGTGCACGCAGCCGCACGAAGTCACGGTCGAAGATCCGATCGCGAATACGCCCAACGCCAAACCCAAGCGCAATCCCACCGGTCGTCGTCAGCGCGAGATCTGGACGCTCGCCAAGCAAGTCGTTTCGATCGGCTCGCTCGCGCTCGTGATCGGTGCGCTCGCGGCCTGGCTGATCGGCTTGTGGCTCAAGCGTCCGAAGAAGCTGCCGCCGCCGCCGCCACCGCGCCCACCCTGGGAGGTCGCGCGCGAAGCGCTGTACGATGTGCGCCACGCCGGCTTGACGCGAGAAGGCCGTTTTTCCGAGCATTTCGACCGAGTCTCGGACGTGATTCGCCGCTACCTGGGCGATCGCTACGGCTTCGACGGCCTCGAGAGCACGACGCGCGAGGCGATCTCGTACTTGCGCGAGGTCTCGCCGTACATCGCGGAGCTCGGTCCGATCGAGACGTTCCTGCGCGACGCGGATCTCGTCAAGTTTGCGCAGCTGACGCCGAGTGAAAGCGAGTGCCTGGATCTGCTCGAGCGCGCGGACGAGATCGTGACGCGCACGATACCGGCGGAGCCGCTCGCCGCAGAGCCCGCCGCATCTGCGCCGGACGCCCCCGACGCGCCGGACGCGCCCGAGCCACCACCGGGAGACGCGCCGTGAGCAGGCCGCTCGTCACCCCGAACGAGCCGCTCGACCTCGAGCGCGAGCCGGCCTCAGTGCGCGCTGCGCCCAAGCCGCCAGCGCGCGCGAATTCTCCGCTATCGAGCGCGAAGTTTCGCCGTGCGCTGCGCGGCATCTTGCTCGTCGCGTTTTCGCTGGCAGCCATTTTGGTCGGCTTTGCCTATCCGATGCTGGCGCGTGGCGACGAGATCCTGCACGCCCACTGGCAAAGTCCCTGGTTTTTGCTGGGACTCCTGCCGCTTCCGCTGGTCTTTTACCGCGCGACGCTGGGCGAGGATCGACGCATGCCGCGCCTCAAGCTCGGCACGCTCATGCCACTTTCCGTAGGGCCGACGGGGGTGCGCGTCTGGCTGCGCGATCTGCCCGGGGTTCTGCGCACGGTCGGCTTCGCGCTCAGCGTGCTCGCGCTCGCTCGCCCGGTAAACACGCTCCGCCCGCAATCGGCCAACGAGGAGGGCATCGACATCATCGTGGTGCTCGACATGTCGGGCTCGATGCAAGCGGCTCTCGACAACTTGCCCGCCGATCTGCAGACCTACGTGCCGGCCAAACCACGCGGCGTGCGCCCCACGCGCATCGACGCCGCCAAGGCCGTGATTCGCGACTTCATCGCGCGTCGCAAGACCGACCGCATCGGCGTGGTCGTGTTCGGCTCGAGCGCCTATGTGCTTTCGCCGCCGACGCTCGACTACCACCTGCTCGACATGATGGTCGCGCAGATGGACATGAAGATGCTCGAGTCGAACGGCACGGCGATCGGCGACGCAGTCGGCGTCGCGGCAGCACGCCTCCGCCGCAGCCACGCGCGCAGCAAGGCCATCATCTTGCTCACGGACGGCGACTCCAATACCGGTAAAATTGCCCCGGAATACTCGGCACATTTAGCTAACTCCGTCGGCGCGCGCCTGTACACGATTCAGATCGGCCAGGGCGACGCCGCCGAGGTGCAAGACGGCTTCGACATGTTCGGACAGCCGCACTACGTCGTGCAAAACTTCCCCGTCAATCCCAAGCTCTTGAAGGAGCTCGCGACCAACACCGGCGGCAGCATGTACGTCGCGACCGACGCCAAGGGCCTGCAAGCGAGCTTCCACGACGTGCTCGACAAGCTCGAGAAAACGAAGCTCTCGGCGAGCATCGCGCACTTCGAGGATTTGTATCGCTTCCTGCTCGTGCCGGGCGTGCTCCTGCTGGCGCTCGACGCCGCTTTGCGTGCGCTCGTGCTGCGGAGGTTCCCGTGAGGTTCGCTGCGTCCGTATGGTTACTCGGAGTGCTCGGAGCGCTCGTGGTCGCGGTCCTGCTCGTGGTCGGCGCCGTGCTCTCGCAGCGTGACGTGAAGCGCTTCGGCGACGAGAAGCTCGTGCTCGGCTTGGCGACGGCGCGCGCGGGCGGACGGCGCGCGCTGAAGGGCGTCTTATTGGTGCTCGCGCTCGCGCTCGCGTTCGTCGCGCTGGCTCAGCCGCAG
>DASYCR010000733.1:0-9170 GCA_036500095.1 Polyangiaceae bacterium | reverse complement strand
CGTGGCCTCGGCGGCTACGGGCAGTTCGGGCGCACGGCTGCTCGCGCTCGAATACGTCGCGGTCGAGCTCGCGCTGGTCGTCGTACGCGGCGCGACCGAACGCGGGCTCGGGGTGTGTGATTCACTCCTGCGCGCGTTGCTCGGACAGCGCGTCAATGAGCTCATTTTGGAGAAGGCGCTCACGCTCACGCTCTCCGATTTCGAGGACTCCGAGTTTTACGATCGCATGACGCGCGCGCGGCGCGAGGCGTCGTCGCGCCCGCTCTCGCTCGTCAAGCGCTCGTTCGGCTTGGTGCAAAACAGCTTGTCGATGCTGGTCTACGGCGGGCTCTTGCTCAGACTCTCGCCTTGGGCCGTGGCCGTGCTCGGCTTCGCGGCGCTGCCGGTTTTCCTGTCGGAGACGCGCTTTTCCCAGGATGCTTTTCGCCTGTTTCGTTGGCGCGCGCCGGAGACGCGGCAACAGACCTACCTCGAGACTCTGCTCGCACGCGAGGACCACGCCAAAGAGGTCACGCTGTTTCGACTCGGGCCGCTGTTTTTGCAGCGCTACCGCGATATCTTCCATCAACTGTTCGCCGAGGACCGCGCGCTCACGTTGCGACGCGGCGGCTGGGGTTTCGCGCTGGGGTTGCTCAGCACCCTGGCGTTCTACGGAGCCTACGGCTGGATCGTGATTCGTACGGCCCTACGCAAGATCACGCTCGGTGACATGACCATGTACCTCTTGGTCTTCAAGCAGGGCCAAGCGGCGCTCTCCGCCATTCTTTCGTCGATTGGCGGCATGTACGAGGACAACTTGTACCTCTCGAATCTGTACGAGTACCTCGAACACGAGTCTGTGCAGCCGACGGGCAGCGCGACCGAGGGCCCCGATCCGAGCGACGGGATTCGCTTCGAGAATGTCTCGTTTGCCTACCCAGGCGCCGCCGCGCCCGCGCTCAAGAACGTCACGCTGCACATCCCGCGCGGAAAAAAGCTGGCGCTCGTCGGCGAGAACGGCGCGGGCAAAACCACGCTGATCAAGCTATTGACGCGGCTCTACACGCCGACGGAAGGTCGCGTCCTGCTCGACGGACTCGACCTCAGCGAGTGGCAGCCCGACGCGCTCAGGTCGCGCATCGGCGTCATCTTCCAGGACTTCATCCGCTATCAATTGCTGGTGGGTGAGAACATCGGGGCCGGCGACGTCGACGCGTTCGAGGACGAAGCGCGCTGGCGCCGCGCGGCAAAAAAGGGCATGGCGGACAACTTCATCGAACGCCTGCCCGCTCAATACACGACGCAACTCGGTCGTTGGTTCAAGGGCGGCCAAGAACTCTCGGTGGGGCAATGGCAAAAGGTCGCGCTCTCCCGCGCGTTCATGCGCGAGGGCGCCGACATCCTCGTGCTCGACGAACCCACCTCGGCCATGGACGCGGCCGCCGAAGACGAAGTCTTCCAGCGCTTCCGCAGCTTGTCGGAAAATCGCATGGGCATCGTGATCTCGCACCGCTTCTCCACCGTGCGCATGGCCGACGAGATCGTCGTGCTCGTGGACGGCGCCGTGGTCGAGCAGGGCAGTCACGAGGCGCTGATGGCACTCGACGATCGCTACGCGCGACTCTTCAATCTGCAGGCGGAGCGGTATCGTTAGGAGTGCTCCTGCGCGAAGCACAGGGCGCTAGGGTATATTTTGCGATAGAAAACCCAGCATACCCGCCGCAACGCGGCGACCCGATTCGAATCCCAAATTGCTTGTAACACCTGTTACGACCAGACGGGCTCCGAGAGGGGACTCTTGCTCCACTCGCTTTTTTCATCCTTCGGGGGTCGCCGTCAGGCGATGGCGAACTCTGTAGGGTTTGCTGCCTCGCGACACTCGCGTGCACCAGTCCTGTACCGGCACCTGCTCAGGGTTGAGCGGGAGTGAGGGTGGGCGGGTGGATGCTCTGGGTTGTTGAGCGTGCCGCCGTGGGGGCTAGGGCGCGTGATCCGACGTACTCACTCAGAATTTCTTTGGAGCGGCGTCCTTCGCCTCGCGGTGCCGCAAAATGCCGTACGAGACGGCGGAGCCCGTCGAGAGCAGCGTCTCGTTGCTCGCGCTATTGGCAATCGTGACGGCCTCGCCACCCATGTCGCACGCGCGTGGCCTGACGAGCGCGCGATTCTCGTCCGAGAAGGGATCGAGTTTGCCGTTGTCGCCGAGCGTCACATAGCCAATCACCTCCCACTTGCCGGTTGGTGACGACAGATCCTGCATGTCGAGCTTGACGAACTCGAGCTCGCAGTTGGCGCCGCGCGAAGGATAGCTCTGCATGCGCATTTCCCCGACGCCCGGGCCGCACGCCACGGCCAGCACCACGCAAGCCAACCCAATCCCATAACGAATACCAACCATGCGGCGCATGCTATCCGGAATCAGGGCCCAAAGCGACCGAACAGATCCGCCGCGAGCGCGCCGTCCCCGACTGCGCCGATGAAATTTCCCGCGCCGTCTTGGGGATCTCCGGCGCCGAGCGGCGGGCTGCCGGGCAGGGGGGTGTAGGCGTCGCGCAGAGCGGTGAGCATTTGCGAGACGGTCACTTTGCCGGCGCGAATATCGTCGTCCGAAAACGCGAAGCAGTTGGGCGCGCCCGTCAGGTTGGGCATGACTTGCTGATCGAGCGGACCGCCGGCGTTGGCGTCGTTGAGGGCGAAGCCGGGATCCGTGCGCTCGTTTTTGCCGTCGACCGAGAGGCCGTAGTTGCGGAGCGTTACCTGGCTCTGATTGTCGAACAAATTGTAGTCGGCGTAGCCGAGTCGCGCGGGCATGGGCAGCGAGCTCTCGGTCGCGCCGGGGCGAATCGCGGCATCCCCGGCGTTGGCCGCGAATGAAAAATTCGCGAACAAGTTGCTGCGCAAGCTGGCCAGCAGACAGTCGGCATCCACTGAGATGGCCGGGCCGCCGAAGCCGATCGCGGCTCCTCCGCCGTCGAAGGTATTGTTGTAGATCTCGATACCGACCGCGCGCGCGTTCACGACCTGCAGTCCGCCTTGGATGGCGCCGTCGATCGCCGGCTCACACATCACGAATAGGTTGTGATGGACGTGCGTGTTTTCGAACGGCTGCTGAAAGAACGATAGATTGTCGGCGTCCAGCACCACGTTGTACCGGAATTCGCCGCCGAAACCGCGCACGACCCAGGCGCCGCGCCGGAGCACATTGTGTTCTGCGAGCGTGTCGGTCACCGAGTAGTCCGCGTCCAGGCTCGACTCGTCGCCGGCGACGGCGAGGTGCTCGTCGTGGACGTAGTTGCCACGCACGACTTGGCCGCCCGCGGACAGAAAAATCCCCGCGCGGACACCGATCAAGAGATTGCTCTGGGCGTCCGTGTCGCCGCCCACTAGCCAATTGGGCGACCCGAGCCAAACGTCGGAGCGGTAGATGCGATTGCCCTGAAATAGCTTTTGGGCTTGGCTCGCGCCGAACGCCTGGAACGCGGGCGTCGTCGCGTCGGCGGTGGCACCCAGGGTGACCACGGAATCGTCGTAGACCACGTTGTTTTGAAATGTGGTGGCCGTGTCGTCCGAGTTCGTGATTTGAATCGCCCCGCTCGCGGCAAAGGTCGAGCGTTCGATAATCACCGAGCCCGGGTTCGACACCTCGACGTCGATCGCGGCGTTCTGTTCGCTGCCGAGCCCCGTGAAAGCGCAGTCGTGAATCCACAAGTTGCCGCTGAAAGTGCCCTGCGACACGATGCGGTGGCCGTTGCCGAAGATGCGGCACGACTCGGTGCCGCCGCCGATCTCGACCGATTCGCCGCCCGAGAGCACCGTGTCCTGACCGAGCTCGATGGCCCCTGGCGGAATGCTCGCGCCGGGCCCCGCGCCGCCGCCCAACCAATAGTCGCCACCGCTGCAGGCGACGCAGGAGAGCGCGGTCGCGGTGAGTGCTCGGCAGACGTCGAGTTTCTGGCTGCGCATGTGGGCCGGTGCTCGGGCTAGTCTACTCGAGTCCATGTCCGTTCGCCGATTTTGCGTCGCCCTGCTCGCGCTCTCGTTCGTGAGCCGGGCGCGCGCGCAAGATTCGACGCCGGTGCTGCTCGTATACAGTGCGCATGCGGGTTGCCCCGACGAACAGGCTTTCGTGCGCGAGCTCACGGCGCGTACCCGCTTGGCGCGTATCGCTGATACGGGTGAGGCGGCCGAGCGGGTGCGGGTGCGGATCGACGAGGTTCCCGGCGGTAGCCACGGGCAGCTCGTCATGGGCGTGGGCGCGGGCGCGTCGACGCGCGACGTCTCCGCGGCGCGCTGCGAACAAGTCGTCGCCGCGCTGGCGCTGATGACTGCGCTCGCGATCGATCCGGACGCGCTGACGACGGTCGAAGCCGGCGCGCCGCCCGCGCCGGTGACGACCGCGCAGCCCGCGGTGCCCAAAGAGGAGCCGCATCGCCCGCCGCGTGCCGAACCGCCCGCGCGCTTTCACGTTCGCGCGGGCGTTGCCTTCGAGCTCGGCACCAGCATCTCACCGAATCCGCTACCGAGTCTGCGGCCGTTCCTCGGGCTCGAGCGCGAGCGCGGTGCGGCGTTCGGTTACGCGCTACGTCTCTCGCTGGGCCGCGGACAGGCCGAGATCGCCCGCAGCGACGGCGCGGGTGAGTTCACGCTCTGGAGCGGTCGACTGGAGGCATGCCCGGTACACGCGCCGCTCTCCGCGCCGCTGTGGGTGTCCGCCTGCGGCGCGTTCGAGGCCGGGCGGCTCTCCGCCGTGGGCCACGACGTGTCGTCGGCGCAGAGCCTCCAGCGCCCGTGGTACGCGGGCGGCGGCGCGGCACGCCTCGAGCTCCGCCCGATTGGGACATTTGGCCTCGAGCTCGCGGGCGACATGCTCTTTCCGTTCGTGCGCGATCGTTTTTTCGTGCAAAGTGACTCCACGGTGAGGCGAACGCCGGCGGTCGTCGCGGTCGTCGCACTCGGCGTTTCGGTGCGCTTTCCATGATCCGACCGAGCTCGGGCGACCATCAATCAGGCATGGAGGCCGC
Organism: Polyangiaceae bacterium; assembly: GCA_036500095.1. Classification (GTDB taxonomy): domain Bacteria; phylum Myxococcota_A; class Polyangia; order Polyangiales; family Polyangiaceae; genus PMG-095. The sequence goes on along the minus strand of DASYCR010000733.1, from coordinate 4,170 downwards.
GGAACTCGAGCTGCCCGCGCTGGCCCGGCTCGCACCCGTGACGCGCCCGAGCGACGCGCGCGTTACGGACATCGTACGCGCCCACCACGATTTCATTTGGCGACTATTGCGTAGGCTCGGCGTTCCCCTGAACAACGTCGACGACGCGACGCAACAGGTCTTTTGCGTCGCGGCCCGACGCATCGAGGACATCTCGCCCGGTAGCGAGCGCTCGTTCTTGTTTGGCACGGCCGTGCGCGTCGCTGCCGACAGCCAGCGCAGCTATCACCGCCACGAACAACTCGACGACGGCCTCGACGAGCGCGCGGACGCTTCGCCCAACCCCGAAGAACAGCTCGAGTCGCGCCGTCGTCGCGAGCTGCTCGATCGGATCTTGAACGCGCTGCCAATCGAACTCCGCACCGTGCTGGTGCTGTTCGAGCTCGAACAGCTCAGTAAGCCCGAAGTGGCCGAGCTGCTCGGCATCCCGGAGGGCACGGCGTTTTCGCGCCTGCGCCGAGCGCGTGAGGAATTCAAAGTGTGTGCGCGGCGCGTGCTCCTGCGCTCCGCACACGGGAAGGCCGAGTCATGACCGACGACACCGCCAGTGAGTTGCCCGAGTGGACGGACGAGGAGCGCTTGCTGCTCGCGTCGGCCGATCTCGACCAGGCGCCCGCTCACTCGCTAGAACGGAGCCTGCAAGCGGCTGCCGCGGCGACCGCTCTCGCGTCCGGCGTCGCGGCGAGTCAAGCCGCGGCATCGACGCTGGCCGGCAAGGCGACCGGCGCATTTGCGCTCGTCAAGTGGCTCGGGCTCGCGACCTTGGTTGGCGCGGCTGGTATCGGCGGCAACGCGTGGCGCAAGAGCCACGCGAGCTCGGTAGCGGTGGCGAGCGCGGCTCGCGTGGGCGGCGCGCTCCCGCCCGAGGTGCCGGTCACGGCGGTACCCGCGAGTGCGGGCAGCGTCGCGGCAGAAGCGGCAGCGGACTCGACGGCGACCGCAACGACCGACTCGAGCGCCGCCCCTGACTCGAGCGCCGCGCAGGCTCCGACGCCGCGCAGCGCGAGTGCGCGCAGCGCGCCCAGCGCGCGCTCACAGCCGGACCTCGCGCGCGACATCGCAGCGCTCGACCAAGTGCGACAAGCGCTGCGCGCGGGCCGAGCCAATGACGCGCTGGCCGCGCTCGCGCGCTATGACGCGGAGTTCGGCAAATCCAGCGCGCTGCGCGTCGAAGCGAATGTGCTGCGAATCGAAGCCACCGCGCGCGCCGGCGATCGCGCGCGCGCCCAGACGCTGGCGCGCGCTTTCTTGGCGCAGAATCCGCAAAGTCCGTACGCCGCGCGCGTGCGGAAGATTTTGGAAGAGTAGGGTTTCTTTCTGGGGCGCCGGAGCCGGCGCATGCTTTCCTGCAGATTGGAGAAAGGCGCGCGTGTTTTCCGGTCAGAACTTCCTAAATAAAAAATACAAAAAATCCAGTATCCTCCGCGCATGAAAATTCTGGCTGGCGCAGGCTCGTTCGGGTTGCTCGTCGTGTGTGGATTTTCGAGCGTCGCGGGCTGCTCCACGGACGACGGACAGAAGGCGTGGAATTCGTTCACCAGCTGCCTCGCGGGCCCAGCCGCGCAGGCGCCGCTCGCGGCGCGGCTCGCGCAGCTGCGCTTGATTCAGCTCGCGAGTCCGAGCGCGGCTGCGCCCAAAGACGCCTGGCCCGCGCGCTGCGAGCCGAGCGTCAACGAACTCTACAACGCGCTGTCGAGCTCCGGTGATACGGCGGTGCTGCGCCGCAAACTCCATGAAAAGCTCGGCTGCAGCGACGGCGCCGCCACCTGCAAGCTTTCGAACGAGAGCGCGCTCTTGTCCACGGCGACCGAACTGTGGGAAGCCGCCGCAAGTGCCGGGCTGAAGACGGAAGCGGCGCCGGGCGTAGCCGCGCCGCAAGCATTGCCAGCGCCCCTGTTCGACGCCAAGAGCTGGCAGAGCTTCAGCGACAAACCGCTCAAGGTCGTGAGTCCCACGCTCTTGCCGGACGGCCGCGCAGTCTTGCTGCTCAAAGCGGCGGAAGGGCGCGCGCGACCGACTGGCTGCGAATTCGCGGCCGGCTTTGCCAAAGTTCATTGCCTGGACGGCAGCGGGAAAATGCCGGAGCTGCCGGCGCAATCGATCGAGCTCGTGTCGGACGCACACGGACTATTCAGCGCGGGACTCACCGAGGACGGCTTGTACGCCTTCGACTTGCAGAGCGGCGAGCGCTCGGAAGTACGCGGGAGCTCGAAGCACCTGGTGCGTGACGGCTTGGCGGTCGATCACGGCGGTCAAAAAGACGCCAAAGCTCAACTGTCCAAAACCCCTGATCCCAAGAACCTCGGGACGAGCAAGGAAGAGGGCTACGTCGCGGTGCAGCTCGCCTCCGGCAAAGCCGGCAAGGACGTGAAGCTCGCCATCACTCCTCAGGGTGAGCCGCTGACGTTCGGCGATCAGATCGCGTTCTTGAGCGCCGCGAGCGACGGCGTGACGTTCAACGCCAAGTCTTTCTCGCACGGCAAACTGAAGGACGAGCTCAGCGCAAAGGGTAACTTTGCCGGGCCGCTGCACACGTGCAGCAAAGACAATCAATTCGCGATTGCCGCGTACGCCGGTCACGCCGGTCAGCCGAGCGCGAAGGCCACGGGCGGCGAGGGCAAGACGCAGCTGACCTTCACGCTCTACCAGGGCAGCGGCTGGTCGAAAACCGGCGGAGGCCACGCTGCCCTTCGACCGCAGCGCCGAATCTGAGCTCGTCTGCAACAAGAGCGGTGCGAGCCTCGCGTATGTGCGAGCGGGCGAAGGCGGCGTGCAGGTCGGCCGCCTCGATTGCTCCGCGGACGGCTGCAAGACCAGCGAAGTCAAAGTGCCCGGTCTCGAGAGCAAGTGGTGGTGGCTGGTCGCGCCGCTGGGCGACAAGCTCGCGTTGATGTGGCGCTCGAGCCTCGGTGAAACCCGCCTGCGCGTGGCCGCGCTCGCGGATTTGCCCACCACCAAGGACAGCCTCGTCTTCGACTCACCGGATTTCGGCGGGCCCGCCGCCGGTGACGCGACGGCGCTTGCCAGCGACACGGGAGCACTCTTGATTTTCCGTGACGAGCGTCCGGTGGCGCTGCAGATCGGCGTCGACGGCGGTGCGCACGTGGTTACGCGCTAGTATCGCGCTCGGTCTACTTCGGTTCTCAATCGCAATTTCGATACCGCGTTGATCCCGCGCTGGCCAGGTTCAGCCGGAGGCTTGTTGCACGTCGTCGCGTTCCACAGCTTGCAGTAGGAGAGCTATCGGGATAGGTTTTCACCGAACAACGAGAGTCGGTAAAAATGGGCTCATATGGCGAGTTAAGACTAACGTTTAGCAAAGCTAAGTTGCGCAAGAAAGTTAAATTCCTCGAGATCGAGTACGATGGGGATATTGAGAAGGCTGAGATCGTCACACGCAAGAAATGCAAACGCGTGTTCAGGAACGCATCCTGGAATGGCGGCACGCTCGTATTTGCGAATCGCGTGCATAAACTTGAAAATAAGGACGTAACTCTCCGTTGGAAGTCTCGCGATCGGTCGCCTACTTGGAAGCGGATCTCGGCGATAGGCTATGACAATGGTAAGTATACTGTATCTCTAAGTGCCGATAACGAATGGAAGCTGAATTCTGGACCTGGTTCCGTGCCCACCACCCGTGCCAGTTGATTCAGCGTGACCACCGATATCAAACATTGGGTGCGCCTGAACGTTACGACACTCGCAGATCTGAGGGAGAGGTGGGAGCAGCGCCCGGATAACTCACGTGACGATTTGATTGCCGGAGATCGCTGGAAGTTCGGCCAAAGTCGCGCGCAGGATAGCAACGAGGGAAAGGTTTGGGAAGTTCAAAGCGAGCTCGAGTTGATGCGACTTCTCGGTGCGCTCCAATACTTGAATCCGAATCTTCAGCTGTGGTACCGCGGTGAGTCCAATTACTATCCAACTGCACGATCATCGCGATATCGTGCAGAGACAGAGACAGATCCAACTCCACGCGCGATTGACTGGTTCAATAAACACGCAGGAGAAGACCGTGGCTTGCGCGATCGAGGCCCAATGGAGCGCGCCGCCATTTTGCAGCACTACGGTGTGCCTACTTCGCTCCTTGATATTACCTCAAGTATCGCCGTCGCGTGTGCATTCGCTTTC
>DASYCR010000732.1:0-2564 GCA_036500095.1 Polyangiaceae bacterium | reverse complement strand
CCGCTGCCAGCTCACGTTCTCCGGCGAGGGCCTCGGTTTCCATGCGTTCGGCGCGCTCCGCCAACATTTGGCCGGCGTTCGTGGCCTCGTGTCTATCTGGGGTCCGTGAGAAGAGCCGGGCGCCAAGGGCGCTCTCGAGCGCGGTGATTCGGCGCGAAACCGTGGTCGCGTCGACGCCGAGCGCGCGCGCAGCGCCTTTGTGGCTGCCCGTGCGGTGAACGGCCAGGAACACGCGCAGGTCATCCCAATCCATAGCTTGCATTATTGCAGGTCTAAGCTGCACTAACACGTACTTCCGCAAGGGGGTGCGCGCGCGCAGGCTTGGTTCAGGCAGCGGTTGCCTCAACGATCGGAAGAAGACATGCAAAGCTCGAAACGTATCTGCGTGAGCGCCGGTGTGACAGGCGTGGCCATTTCGTTGGCGGTGCTCGCCGCGGGAGCGAGCGCAGTCGGGCCGCGACCCGCGACCACGCTGCGCGCGCTGTACGGGCTGAAGCCGCCAGCCGAGCTGAACGCGGCAAGAACTGCGCTCTTGCTGGTCGATTTTCAGGACGAGTTCGTGCACGGCGGGTTGCCGTTGCCGGACGGACGAGCGGCGATCCTTCGCGCGCGCGAGCTGGCAGCGTGGGCGCGGCGCTCTGGAGTATTGGTCGTGTGTGTACAGAACATCGTAACTCGTGTCGGGAGTCCCTTGTTTGCTCCCGGCGCCAGCACGAGCGCGTTCGTGCCGGAGCTCGCGCCGGGCCCGCAGGATCTAGTGTTGGTGAAGGCCACAGGCGGGGCGTTCTCGCGCACGAAGCTCGATGACGAGCTGCGCTCGCGCGGCATCGATACGCTGATCGTGGCTGGCTTCATGACGCACCTAGCTGTGCTCACGACCGCCAACGACGGCAGCTCGCTGGGCTACCGTGTGCTGGTCGCGGCCGACGCGACCGCCACGCGCACGCTGCCAGGCGCGATCGCAACCGCGAGCATCGACGCAAAGAACCTGCAGCGCGCCTCGCTGGCCACCCTAGCCGACCGCGTCGCGGACGTGCTGTCCAGCGCTGCGATCACGAAGCTGCCGGTGGTGCGCTGAGCGCCGCGGAGCCACGCGCTCGAGTCAGGCGAGCGCGCTCGGCAGGCCAGCGCGCTCGGCTGCGAGCAGCGCGATCGCAGACCAGTCGAGCTCGCCTTTGCCTTGTGCCAACCCGCTGAGCAGCTGGTCGCGCAGCAAGCTCGCGAGCGGCAGCGGAACCTGTAGCGCCTCTGCCGCGGCGAGCGCGAGCCGTATGTCTTTGAGCGCGAGAGGCATTTTGAAGCCGGCGGGCTCGTAGCCTTCTCTCGCGATCAGCTTCGCGTAATTTTCGAAAATGGGCGAGCGCGCGAAGACATTCACGAACAAGTCGAGAAAAGTGTCCGGGGCGACTCCGGCCTTGCGTGTGAGCGCGAATGCTTCGCCGAGGGCCTCGAGCATCGAGGCGATCAGGAAATTACCGGTGAGCTTGAGCACGTTCGCGGTGGAGGCGGTGCCGGAGAGGCGAGTCAGGCCGCGTCCGATGGCTTCGAGCGCGGGCTGACAGCGATCGATGTCGGCTGCCGCGCCTGCGGCGAGCACCCAGAGTTGCTTTGCCGCGGCGGCTTCCGGGCGTCCGAACACGGGCGCCGCGACATACGCTTGCTTGGCTGCGGCGTGCGCGGAGGCGAGCCGATCCGAAAGCGCGACGGAGATGGTGCTCGAAGACACGTGAATGGCACCGGGCGCGAGCCCAGCGAGGATTCCGTTTGCTCCAAGCGTGACGCTTTCGACTGCGCCGTCGTCGGCGAGCATCGAGAGCACGAGCTCGGCGCCCGCGGCGGCCTCGCTGGGCGAGCCAGCGACGCGCGCGCCACGCTCACGCAGCGGCTCCGCGCGGGCCGCGCTTCGGTTGTAAACGGTGAGCTCGTGCCCAGCCGCCAAGAGTGAGGCTGCCATGGCCCGGCCCATCGAGCCCAGGCCGATGAATCCCAATTTCATGGCCGCATCCTACTGCACGCCGCCGCGGCAGGGCTAGCTCGCCAAGATCTCGAAATCTGCCTCGTTGACGAGGTACGGCACGTAGCGAAAGTCGCGAATCGCTCGTACGCGGCCTGCTTCGAGCTCGAGCAAAATGAAGTACGCGGGCTTCGTTGCGCCGTTCACGTACGCCGCGAGCGCGAGCTGAGCTTCTAGCCGAACGACGCGCAGGGTCACCTCGAAGCGTTCGTAATTGCTGAAGTAGAAGCCGACTTGCTTGCCGCGCCGTTGCGACTTCGACACCAAATCGAGGCGGCAATCATCAGCCACGAGCGCGCGCACGCCGTCCCAGTCGCGCGCGTTGAACAAGCTGGCGTAGCGGTCGAGCTCAGCGCGGGTCGCGTTGGCACTCGCGCGTTGCTCGGTTTCCGCTTCCAGTAACTTCGGGCGTCCACGCACGAGCGCTGCCTTTACCGCCATCACGGTGCTGCCCATGGTTTCGGCTGTTTCCTCGAGCGAATGGCCGAGCACGTCCTTCAAAATGACGGCGCTGCGTTGGCTCACGGGCAGCGTGAGGAAACGCGCCAAC
>DASYCR010000731.1:0-7903 GCA_036500095.1 Polyangiaceae bacterium | reverse complement strand
CTCTCGTCTTCTCCTGCCTGCTCTGGGCCTGCGCGCCCAAGAGCCACGAAGCGGGCGTCCGTCACATCACGTATTGGGAAAAGTGGACGGGCTTCGAGGGCGCCAGCATGGACCGCCTGGTCGCCCGCTTCAATCAACGGGAACGCGAGCGGGCCGGGCGCGAGGCGAGCTACCGGCCCATCGAAGTCGAGAAGGTGGCCGTCTCGAGCCTCGAACAAAAGCTCTTGATCGCGACCGCTGGTGGCAACCCGCCGGACGTCGCGGGCAACTACAGCTTCTTCGTGCCGGCCTATGCGGACAAGGGCGCGCTGACGGATCTCGGTCCGCTCTTGGCCGCGGCGCACATCGAGCGCGAAAACTACATTCCACACTACTTTGATCTCGGCGTGTACCGCGGCAAGGTATGGGCGCTGCCGGTCGTGCCCGCGTCCGTGGCGCTGCATTGGAACAAGCAGCTCTTCGAAGACGCGGGACTCGACCCCAACGTCGCGCCGCGCACGATCGAAGAGCTCGACGCATTCGCCGAAAAGCTGACGCTCTGGCAGGTCCGCCTCGACAGCGGCGATACCGTGGTCGAGAGCGGCTACTTGCCGAACGTGCCCGACGATCGCAAGCGCTTGATTCAAGTCGGCTTCTTGCCGAACGAACCACGCTGGTGGTCGTACGCGTGGGGCTATTATTTTGGCGGCAAGCTGTTCGCGGACGACGCGCACGTGTCGCCGAACGACGCGGGCAACCTGCGCGCTTACAACTGGGTGCGCTCCTATTCGGAGCGGCTCGGCGTCGAGCGCATCAAGCGCTTTCGCTCGGGTTTCGGCAGCTCATCGAGCCCTCAGTCCTCGTTCCTCTCCGGCAAGGTGGCGATGGAACTGCAGGGCGTGTGGCTGCACAATTTCATCGAGCGTAACGCGCCTGGTTTCCGTTACGGCGCCGCGCCCTTCCCCTACCCCGCGGATCACCCCGAGCTCGCCAACACGAGTGAAGCGGAGGCCGACGTGCTGGTGATTCCCAAGGACTCCAAGCACGTGCGCGAGGCCATAGAGTTCATCGCCTTCGTGAGCTCGCCGGACAACCTCGAAGATCTGTGCCTCGGCCAGGACAAATTCACGCCGCTCCGCGCCGTCAGCGAGCGCTTTTGGCGCGAGCACCCGAACCCGAACATTGCGCTGTTTCGCGAGCTCGGCTCGAGCCCCAATGCCTTCGCCATTCCGAAAACCGGCATTTGGAACGAGTACAACCGCGAGCTCACGAACGCGGTCGATCTGATCCAAAATCTGAGCGAGCCGCCCGCCCGCGCGCTCGGCGACGTGGCCCTTCGCATGCAAGCGGCCGTCGACCGCGATCGCAAGACACTGCTCCGCCGAGGTGAGCCATGACCAGCGCCTCGGCGCGACGCCTGCGCGGGCTCTTGTTTTGCTCACCGTGGCTGCTCGGCCTCAGCGTGTTTTTGCTCTATCCGCTGGCGGCCGCGCTCTACTACTCGCTGTGTGACTACTCGGTGCTCTTGCCGCCGGTCTTCATCGGCGCGGGCAACTACCGCGAGCTCTTCCACGATCCGCTGTTCTGGAAGAGCTTGTACAACACGGCGTACTACGCGCTCGGCTCGGTCTCGTTCGGCGTGCTCGTTTCGCTCTCGCTCGCGCTCTTGCTCAACGCGCGCGTTGCCGGCCTCCCGCTCTACCGCACGCTGTTCTTTCTGCCTTCGCTGATGCCGGTCGTCGCCGGCAGCCTGCTCTGGATGTGGATGTACAACGGTGAGAGCGGCATCATCAACACGGCGCTGCGCCATCTGGGTCTGAACGGCCCGGCCTGGCTCACGGATCCGGCTTGGGCCAAGCCCGCCATTATTTTAATGGCCGTGTGGGGCGCCGGTCACACGATGGTGATTTTCCTGGCAGGCCTGCAGGACGTCCCGAGCTCGCTCTACGAAGCCAGCCTGATCGACGGCGCCAATTTCTGGCAGCGCCTGCTGCACGTCACCTTGCCGATGCTCTCACCGGTCATCTATTTCAACGTGGTGATGAGCTTGATCGGTGGGTTTCAGGTGTTCACGCAAGCCTTCATCATGACCGGCCCGAGCGGAGCGCCCGAGCGCTCCACGCTCTTTTACGTCTTGCAGCTGTACGACGTCGGCTTTCAAGATTTGCGCATGGGCTACGCGTGCGCGATGGCCTGGCTCTTGTTCGCCTTGATCTTGGGGCTCACCTGGTTGCTCACCAAGGGCTCCCAGAAGTGGGTTCACTACGAGCGCTGAGCGCCGCGGTTTCCAGAATGAAACGCCGTCCGAGCCCGAACCCACTGCAACGCACGCACCCGCTCGTGCACGTGCCGCTCTTGATCCTGGCCGGCATTTTCACGCTCCCGCTGCTCTGGCTGATCGCGACGTCGTTCGAGCCGCGCGAGCAAATCGGCAAGGTGCCGCCCGAGTGGTTGCCGCGCCAGTACTACATCGAGCGCCAGGGCGCGCCGATCACCGTCACGCCGCCCGTGCCTTTCGAAAAGGGCTGGGTGCACGTGAGCGAGTGGTCGCCCAGCAAGTATCACGGCGGCAAAGTGACGAGCTTTCTGCTGCGACCGCGCGACGTGAAGACGCGCATCGCGCCGGTCTGGCAAAACTACCCGGAAGCCATCCGCGCGCTGAGCTCGAGCGAGCAGGACAAACAGCGCCCGCTCGGCGAGCTCCTCGCGCGCTCCTCCATGCCCTGGACGCCCAAGAGCGACCGCAGCAAGTCCGTTACCTTCTTGAGCTACCTCGCCAACACGCTGCTGGTCGCGCTGCTCGGCATGGTCGGCACCGTCGCCTCGAGCGCGCTCGTCGCCTACGGGCTCTCGCGCATCGAGTGGCGCGGGCGCAGCGCGCTGTTCAACGTCACGCTCGCGACGATGATGGTGCCCTTTCCCGTGCTGATGATCCCGCTCTACGGCGTATTCCGCTCGCTCGGCTGGATCGGCACGCTTTTGCCGCTCTGGGTGCCCGCGTTCTGCGGCGGCGCGTTCAACATCTTTCTCTTGCGTCAATTCTTCCTGACCATCCCGAGCGAACTCTCGGACGCTGCGCGCATCGACGGTTGCTCGGAATTCGGTATCTTTTGGCGCATCATTTTGCCGCTCGCCCGTCCCGCGCTGGCCGTGGTCGCGCTCTTCCATTTTCTCTACGCCTGGAACGATTTCCTGGGCCCGCTGATCTACCTCACCGAACCGCGCACGTTCACGATGGCGCTCGGTCTCTCCCAGTACCAATCGCAAAACGGGGGCAGCGAGTGGCACCTATTGATGGCCGCCTCCGTGCTCTTGATCGCGCCCGTGGTCGCGCTCTTCTTCGTCGCGCAACGCACGTTCATTCAAGGTATCTCGACGACGGGTATGGGCGGGCGGTGAGAAGGACTGAATACGTCCTAACACGGGGAACCGCGAAGGCGCGAAGGCGCGAAGATTTTTTGGTTGAGCTGTGCGCGACGCGAGCAACATTGGGACGACGAAGTCTGTGCTTGTCGACGGTCGAATCACGCGACGACGCCTTGTCTACGTGGGGCTTGCGCGGTGAGCGCGCGCTGATGCGCAGAACATCGCCTGCGCTCGAGCCGCGAATCGCCAGACGACGCGCCCGTCCCAGTACTCACCCCAACAACCCTCTCTATGCCTGCGCGGTTCGTCTCTCGCGTTCCGGTTTTCTCCCCAAATCCTCGCTCTTCGCGTCTTCGCGGTTCGTCGCTCTCTCACTCGCTCGTCGCCCCCGGCGCGAGGCCGAAGTGCGCTTCGCCGTCGATGGCGCGACCGGCGAGGAAGCCGTCGATGATGGGTTGGATTTCGCGGGGGTAAGCTTCGCCGGCCCAGAAGTAGCGGAGCTTGCCGCTGGCGTCGAACAGGAAGCTCGCCGGGATCATGCCGGGCCAGCGCGGGTTGAGCGCCGGTTTGAAATCGGCGAGCGGCGGGCGAGCGGCGAACGCGGGCACCGTCAAGCCGAGCTCGGCGAGTAGCTCGGCAGCGGCGGGGCGTGTCTCCGGGTCGTCCATCGACACGAGCCACAGAGCGACACCTTGATCCGCGAGCGCTTTGGCCATGCCGCCGAGCAGCGGCAACTCTTCCCGGCAGGGTTCGCACCAGCTCGCGAAGGCGTTGACCAGCACGGCTTTCTGGTGACTGGCGCGTACGCGCACGAGCAGCTCCGCGCCGCTCACGACGGTCAGCGTCGGCAGCGCGACGAGCGAGACCGGCGCGCTCGCGGTGGCTTCGGCGCTCGCGCTCGTGTGGCGCACCGGCTCGCCGCGCGAGCAGGCCGCGCACAGCACGATCGCCAGCAATTCCCGCTTGAAACAGGGCAAATTCAACGACTCTTTGATCGCGCCAAGTCCCACAGTGATTGCGCGTCCTAGGCCAGCAGCGCCAGCAGATCTTCGCGCGTGATGCCGGCCGCGGCGCCGGTGCCGTCGAGCGCGGCTTCGCTGAGCGCTCGCTTTTTTGTCTGCAGAGCCATGATGCCCTGCTCGATGGTGTCCTTGGCGATCAGGCGATACACCATGACCGGGCGCTCCTGTCCGATGCGGTGCGCGCGATCGGCGGCTTGATCCTCGACCGCGGGATTCCACCACGGATCCAGCAGAAAGACGTGATCGGCCGCCGTCAGGTTCAAGCCCGCGCCGCCGGCTTTGAGCGACGTGAGCATCACCGGCGGACCCGCGTCGGATTGAAACGTGGCCACCACCCCTGCCCGATCGCGCGTTGAACCGTCGAGGCGCACGAATGAGAGCCCCGCGCGTTCGAGATGCGGCTCGACCAGATCGAGCAAGCTCGTCCACTGCGAGAATACGAGCGCTTTGTGGCCCTCGGCGGCCACCTGCTCCAGATTCTCGAGCAGGGCTTCGATCTTGCTCGAGCCCTCCGCGTGTTGCCCAGGGACGAGCGCCGAGTGACACGCGGCCTGGCGCAGACGCAAAATCGCTTCGAGCGCCGCGAGCACGTTGCCGCCGTGCTCCAGCTTTTCCAGGACGTCTCGCCGCGTGGCCGCGTGGATCGCTTGATAGAGCTCGCGCTCCTGCGGCTCGAGCTCTATCTCGAGCACGACGTCGGTGCGCGGGGGGAGCTCGGGCGCCACGTCGCGCTTCAAACGCCGCAAAATGAAGGGTTTGATGCGCTGCCGCAGCGCGGCGAGCTTTTCCGGATTGCCTTGCTCGATGGGCAGCGCGTGACGCTCGCGGAAATCGGAGCGCCCGGCGAGCAAGCCGCGATGTGTGAAATGCAAAATACTCCAGAGCTCTTCCAAACGATTTTCGAGCGGCGTCCCGCTGAGCGCGACGGGAAACGTGGCCTTGAGCGCATAGGCCGAGCGCGACACCTGGCTGTCGGGATTCTTGATCGCCTGCGCTTCGTCGAGCACCACCGTGTCCCAGTCGATCGACGCCAAGCGCTCGGCGTCGAGGCGCAAGATCGCGTAGCTCGTGATCGTGACGTCCGCCGTAGCGTCGAGCGCCCGCCGCGCGCCCTGATACACGGCCACCTTGAGCGCGGGACGAAAGCGCGCAGCTTCACTCTGCCAATTGTGCACGACGCTCTTCGGGCAGATGATCAGCGTGCGCCCGCGCAGGGCGCACAGCGTTTGCAGCGTCTTGCCGAGCCCCATGTCGTCGGCTAGCACCGCGCCGAGCCCCGCGTCGCGCAAAAAGCACAGCCAATCGACGCCGACCCGCTGGTACGAACGCAGAGTGGCGCGCAGATCCTCGGGCAGCGAGGCGCTCGGTAGGCCCTGAAAATCACGGATCAACGGCGCGAGCTCCGCGAACGTGGGGGGCTTCGGTCGGTCGAGCTCCTCGCACAGCGCGGCGAGCGCGAAGGTCGCCACTTTGGGGACTCGCCCGGCGGCGTCACGCGCGGCCAAGAGCTGCGCGATGCGATCGCCGTAGCGCGCGAGCCAATCCGCCGGCAGCGGTGCCCAGCCGCCGCCCTCGAGCGGCACCAGTGACAGCCCCTCGCGATAGGCGCGCAGCACGGCGTCGGCCGCAATACGCTTGCCGGCTTGCGAACCGCTGTCGGGGCCCGAGCCCCCTTCGTCGCGCGTGATGAACTCCAAGAACAGCGAGTCCCCCTCGACTCGAAGCTCGGGCTCGAGCGCGTAGGCACGCACCATGGCGCGCACTCCGGAGCCGTGCGCGTGCTGAAACCCACGCAATTTACCGGCAAAGCGATCCGCGTCGCGCCCGTCGAAATCCACGCGCCGGCCGGGCACCAAGTTGAGCTCGTCGCGCAACCGATCGATGAGGGCACGCTCGGCGGCCTCGTCGCGTTCCGGCAGATCACCGGCGACGTGCACGAGCTTGCCGGCATCGACGCGCGCCTGCGTCGGCTCGCCGTAGACGATCAGCGGCAGCACGCTGAGCGCGTGCTTTTCGTGCGAAAGCTCGAACGAGATGCGCGGGGGCACGCGCTTTCTGCCACGCCGCGGCAGGTTCACCGACTCGATGTTCACCGGCAGCTTGGCCTCGAGCTCCGGCAAGACACGCGCGCACAGCTCGCCCACGTCGCTCCGCTCGAACACGCGCTTGAGCGGCAAGCGCTCGAGCTTGAGCCCCGTGAGCTCGGTCAGACCGAGCGCCTGCAATAGATCGCCCGAGCGCGCGAGGCCCGGATCGAGCACCTCACTCAGCGCGGGATTCTTCTCGATCGCCAGCTCGATGTTCGGCCCGGAATCGGACACGCGCGCGATCGGCAGCGCGAGCTCACCGGACGCGCGCACCTTTTTCCCCTCGAGCTCGAGCTCCGCGCCGCTCAGCGCGTCGAGCAAGGCTTGCCAAGCGCCGGGCCGCAAAATGCCGCGCGGCGCGGCCGTGGCGATGCGATCGGCGACCAGATCCCCCGGACCCGGCTCGAGCCCGAATTGCGTCACCGCTTGGGCGAGCGTGCCACCCAGCCGCGTGCGCTTGGCGCCGGAAACGACGAACCGATCGAGCGTGAGCCCGGACAGCGGAATGCGCCGGAGCGCGTAGACGAGCTTGGATTTTGCGTCCGCTGCGCGCCGCAGCGGAGCGCCGCGCTCCTTGGCGGCGTTGGCGGCGATCGCCGCGGCGATCGCGTGCGCGCAGGGATCACGCGCGTCCCCACAGTCGCACGTCCATTCTCGCTCGGGCGGGTAGAGCGTGACCGTGGCATAGGCCGCGCGCCCCGCCGAGCGCACACGCAGGGTAAGCTCGGTCATGCTCTCGCGCTCGAGAGACACCGCGTCTTGTTGGCCGAGCTTCACGCCCTGGGCCCACACGGCGGGCAGGCTGGCCTGCTTGATCGCCTGGAAGAGGTCCTGCAAGGACCGGCAAACATACCCGCAGCTCCTCGCGAAGCAAGGGCTACGAGCGAAGTCCGGGCAACGGCCGCGCTTAGGAAGCCGCGCCGCGCCGGCGCCGGCGCGCGAGTAAGCCGATACCGACCGCGGCGCCCAGCCAGCCGAGGCCGGCGAGAGCGCCGCCGCGGTCAGCGAGGCCGGCCGCGCGGCACGCGCAGCCCGGCGGCTTGTTCTTGGCCTTCGCGCCGTCGCCGCCGGTGGTGGCGCCGCTTCCGCCGCTCGAGATGTTGCCGAGCGAGCCGCCGGTGCTGGTCGCCCCGCCCGAGACGCTCCCGAGGCCACCACCCGCACCGGGGCCACCGCCCGTTCCCATACAGCCCGCCATAGGAGCGGAGCATTGGCCCGCGGTGCAGATACCGCAGCCCGGGCAAGTCACGCCCGCGCACTGATCAACGCAGGTTCCACCCTTGCAAGTGAAGCCCGTCTGGCACGAGACGTCCTTACACGCCGGGTCGACGCAGCGCCCATCCGCTTGGCAGTCGAGGCCGGGGTCGCAGCCCCGACACGAGCAATTCGAGAGGCACAAGCCCCCCTCGCACACGCGATCCCCGGGGCACGTCACGTCCTTGCAGGGAT